>DATART010000361.1:0-9474 GCA_036264035.1 Thermoanaerobaculia bacterium
GATCGCGAACATGCCGACGTTTTCGCCCGGCGCGCGCATGTACGTGCCGCTGGCGACATTCAGCGCGACGACTTTGTTCGCCGCTCGGATGTTCGGGCAGGCGTAGATCGTGCGCGTCGGCCGCGTGAAGCGCTCGTTGTAGTCGGAGACATCGTTCCCCTGGCTGATGCCTTCGTGAATGATCGAGACGAGTTTGCCGTCCGAGGCCGCGCCGAGGGCGACGCGTTGCTCGGTGGCGGGACGATGTCCGTTCGTGAAGAAGAGTTGCTTGCGCGGCAGCCACAACTTCACCGGCCGCTTGACCTGATACGTCGCGAACGCCGCCGCGAAGACATGCGGCCACGTCGATCCTTTGCTGCCGAACGCGCCGCCGACGAACGGCGACATGACTTCGATGTTTTCCTTCGGAATGCCGAACGCCTTGGCCATCGTAGTGCGTACGGCGAAGATGTTCTGCGACGAATCGTGCAGCGTGAGCCGGTTGCCTTCCCACGATGCGACGAGCGAATGCGCCTCCATCGGATTGTGGTGCTGGTACGGCGTGCGATAGGTCTGATCGATCCTGACAGCCGCGGACGCGAACGCGGTGTCGGCGTCGCCAACGTGAATCGGCGGCGCCTGCTGCGATCCTTTGTCAGTCGCCTCGGCGCGATGCGCGAGCATGTCCGTCTTCGCGGGCGATTCGTCGTAGCTGACGCGAAGCAGATTCGCGGCATGCGTGGCCTGCTCGAGCGTCTCCGCGACGACGACCGCGATCTGCTGGCCGAGGTAGTGGATGTTGGCGTCGGCGAAGGGCAGCAGGTGCGGCTCGGCGTAGTTTCCGGAGTCGGGAGGCGGACCGCCGGACTGCTGGCCGCCCCTCTCACTCTGTCCCGTCGGCTGTGCCGGAGGCTGATTCACCCGCGGCACGTTGAGATAGGTAATGACCGCCAGCACGCCCGGCGATTTCTTCGCCGCCGCGTCATCAATCGATTTGATGCGGCCCGACGGAATCGTCGACGCCACGACGACGGCGTGAACGAGACCTTTGGTGTTGTTCTCGGCGGCGTAACGCGCCGCGCCGGTCACCTTCACGCGCGCGTCGACGCGATCGCGCGGCTTGCCGATCATCGGAAGATTCACGGGACTCACGCCGCACCTCCCGCCAGATCGGTCAACGCGCGAACGAGCGTCCGCTTCGCCAATTCGATCTTGAAATCGTTGTGGCCGTAGCCGTGCGCTTTCGTCATCTCGGCATCCGCCGCGTTTCGAAAGACGTCGATCGATGGGCGCTGCCCGGTCAGCGCCGCTTCGGCCGCACGTGCGCGCCAAGGCTTCGTGCCGACGCCGCCGAGCGCGATTCGGGCGGAACGGATCACACCGTTTTCGGCATTCAGTCCGACCGCGGCGGACGACAGTGCGAATTCGTACGACGCGCGGTCGCGTACTTTCAGGTATGACGACTGACGCGTGTGCGGCGCGTCGGGGATGAAGACCGAGGTGATCAACTCGCCATGCTTCAATGCATGCTCGTTCTGCGGCGTGCTGCCCGGAAGGAGATGAAAATCGACGGCGGGGACGTGGCGCTCACCGCCGGGACCGCGCAGCGCGATGACGCCGTCCAGCGCCGCGACGGCTACGGCGAAATCCGACGGATGCGTGGCGATGCAGTGCTCAGACGTGCCGAGGATCGCGTGCATGCGGTTGTCGCCTTCGATGGCGGAGCAGCCGCTGCCGGGATTGCGCTTGTTGCACGGCGTCCAGGTCAGCTCGCGGAAGTACGGGCAGCGCGTGCGTTGCATCAGGTTGCCGCCGATCGACGCGGCATTGCGCAACTGCGGCGACGCGCTGGCCAGCAGCGCCTGCGAAATCGCGGGCGCGTGCTGACGCACGAGCGCGTTCGCGGCGACGTCGCTCATCCTCGCCAGCGCGCCGATGCGGATGCCGCCCTTGCCGTGTTCGATGACTTGTTCCACTGTCGCCAGTGGCAGCGCGTTGATGTCGACAAGCCGCGCCGGACGTTCGACGTCGCACTTCATCAGGTCGATCAGGTTCGTTCCGCCGGCCACGAACTTCGTTTGCGGGTTCGCGCCCGAGGAGAGCGCGTGTGAGGTGTCGGCGGCGCGCGAATACTCAAACGGGTGCATTCGCGCCTCCGTTCTTCGCCGCTTCCTTGACGGCTTCGACGATCCCTCCGTATGCGCCGCAGCGGCAGATGTTGCCGCTCATCCACTCGCGGATTTCGTCGTCGCTGCCGGCGTGACCTTCTTTCAGCAGCGCCACGGCGGAACAAATCTGGCCGGGAGTGCAGTAGCCGCATTGGAATCCATCGTTGCGAATGAACGCGGCCTGCACGGGATGCAGCCGGCCGTTCTCGGCCAGCCCTTCGATCGTGGTGATGTTTTGCCCGCCGTGCATCACCGCCAGGGTCAGGCAGGAGTTGTAGCGGCGGCCGTCGATGAGGACCGTGCAGGCGCCGCACGCGCCTTGATCGCACCCTTTCTTGGTGCCGGTCAGGTCGAGATGCTCGCGCAACGCGTCGAGCAGCGTCGTGCGTGGATCGAGCCGCAGTTCGTGACGCGTTCCATTGATTGTGAGCGCGACCGGAATCGCGTTCGGGTCGACCCTCGGAGCCGGATCCGCACTTCCGAGAATGGGATTAACGACGATCGCGGCCGCGGCTGCCGCCGTTCCCAGGACGAATGAGCGCCGCGATGGATCGTCGGGTTGATCGTCATCGTCGGGTGGTGTGTAGCAAGGCGGAAGGGTCATGAATCCTCCGCGGCGAGGCGTGCAGTAGACACGCCAATTTTCACGCGGAGGGAGTGGGGAGTGGGGTGTAGGAGATGAGACGCCTGCCGCCAGTGGGCCTCAACTCCCACTCCCCACCCCCCAAACGCGGAGAGGAGAGTTACTTTTTTTCGCGAGCCCGCGTTCGTGCGGCCTTCTTCGCCGCGGCCGAGCGCGATGACGCGCTGCGCTTCTTCGCCGCTGTCTGCGCCTGACGCGAGAGCGCCTTCTTCGACGCGGCCGAACGCCCTTCACGTTTCAGCGCCGTCTCGGCCGCGCGCGAGCGTTTCGCGGATGGCTTGCGCTTCTCTTTCCCTTCCTTCAGCGCCAGCTCCGCGCTGTGCCGCGTCTTCGCGCTGGCCTTTCCTTTCGTAGGCGGCTTCAGATTCACGCCCGCGCGGCGCGCCTTCGAGAGTCCGATGGCGATGGCCTGCTTGGTCGACCGCGCGCCGTGCTTCCCTTCGCGAATGTGGTCGATCTCTTCGCGCACGAATTCGCCCGCCTGCGTCGACGGCGCTTTCCCTTCGCGCTTGTCCTCTTTCGCGCGCTCCAACGTTTCCTTCTCCGGCATGGGTGCCTCCTAATGGCGCTTGAAGAATTGAACGGCCCGCTCGTGCGCTTCGGCGGCGTCGCGCGTCTTGAACGTGCCGAGGTTGCGGCGCTTGCCGGTGGCCGGATTCTTCTTCCGCGAGTACAGCCGGTATTCGCCCGACTTCAATTTCCTGATCACGGCGAAACTGTGTGCAAAGGGCGTGTCCGGATTTATCGCGCGGGAACGCGGAGCGTGTACGAGCTCAATGGTTCCTGACGCTCGCCGGTGATGCCGTAGACGACGAGCCTGAACGTGCCGGGCTTCAGGAATTCGCGCGGGACCAGGATGACCAGCGAGCCGTCGGGAGTGCGCGGCACCGTCTTGCTGCTCCAGACCGTTCGCGACGGATTGGCCACGTCGGCGATCTCCGCGCGAAGTTTGTCCACCGCGAGGTCAATCGGCAGCTGAGGCACAAGAAGGTATGACTCTCCCTGCACGGTCAATGTGTTCGGTTGCCCCCCGATGCCGCGCTGGCCGTCCTGATAGAGATCCTGCTGCTCCCACACCGCGGTCGGCGTCTTCCGTTCGGCTTCCGCACGCCACAGCAGCGCTCCGAACACGACCGCCATCGCCGCGGCGATCGTACCGAATGCGCGCCAGAACTGCAGGCGCCCATCCGGCCGCTGGCGGCGCTTCTGCAGCGCCTTCCAGTGGCGCGCGAATTCATGATCGGAGAGGTAATCGGGATGATCCGGCTCTGCGCCTTCCGGGAATGGCGTCGTCAATGTCCGGGCGAGGTCCGGATAGGCAATGAGCCGCTCGCGAATACGGGCTTCCTCGTCCGGCGCCAGCTCGCCACGCGTGTAGGCGAGCGCTTCCTCCGCCGTCGGCGGCTCGCCGATCGACGCGCGTTTTTCAGTCATGAGATCTCGATTGGCAGCGGCGAGCTCCGATTTCGTAGTCATTCTTCAACCTCCGGGAGCGCATTGGGATCTCCCAGCTTTGCGCGCAACATCTTTTTCGCGTCGCGCAGTCTCGACTTGACCGCGTCCACAGTAGTCCTGAGGAACTTCGCGATCTCGTCGTATGTAAATTCGTTGAGCCACAACTGAATGCACTCGCGGCTGCCGGTTGGAAGCTCTGCGATGGCATCGCGAAGCCGCTTGCTTCGGATCGCCGCTTCCTCGCGTTGCGCGTAATCGGGTTCCGCTGGTGCCGCCGGTTCCGCGATTGCCCTCCGGTCATGAATGTCGACGATTTCCGCGCCGCGCTTGGCAGTCTTCTGCGAGCGGATCCTGTTGTACGCGACGTTGCGGGCAATCATCTCGAGATACGCCCATTCCGCATCGCCGCGATATTCGTCCATCGCTTCAAAGAACCGGACAAACGCTTCCTGCGTCAGCTCCTCCGCATCCTCCTCGGACACACGGAACGACAACACGTAGAAGCGAACCATCCGCTTGTAGAACTTCCGGTAAAGAGCCTGGAACCGGTCGTCGTTGTTCATCGCTCGATGTCGTCCTCGGGAAACGCGTATCTTATGAGAGCCTTGAAACGACTCCTGATCATCGCGTTCGCTCTGTGCAGCGCTGCAAACCGCTGCCGTCATCAAGAAGACACGGAAAATACGGCAGTGTGGCTTCGTCCTGCCGACCTGAAGCCGGCGTCGGCGCCATGGCAGCCGAGCGCGGTCGCTCCGGAATGCGACGACGTCATCGCCAGCCGAGCCGCTGCGGCGGGGATGCTGCGATCGCAGCCCCTCTGTACGGATGCTGCGGTGAGCGCATTGGAACGCTTCGCTCGAACGGACGCGACTGCACTGAGCGATCTCGCAGCGGGATACGCACTTCGCGCACAACGCGAGGACCGCCCGTCCGATCTCTTGAATGCATTGGACGCCGCGCAGCACTCAGTATCCGCATTACCACGATCGGGCGTCGCGCGATTCAATCTCGCGCTGATTGAAGAAGATGTCGGCCTGACCGATGACGCACTCGATTCCTGGAATCAATTTCTGAACACCGGCGACTCGACGCGAACAGTGGACGCACGCGACCATCGCGATCGGCTCCAGAGCACCGATCCAACCGCGCAGTGGGCGAGGAATCGAACGCTGCTGCCGCATGCTCTTCTTGCGCACGATCGAGCGCGTGTGGCGAACCTTATCGCCCCTTTCCCGACGTCCGCCGAAAAGTACCTTGAAGAGGAATTACTGAGAACTGAGCAGGTCGATGAAGCGAGGACACTCGCCTCTGAACTGGCTCATCTGACGAAGGATCGATTTCCCATCGACGTCGTCGAAGCAATGGCGCGCTCCCCACAGGAGTTGCGGGAAGCCCATGCGGCCTACGCCAATGCACGCAGCGCGGACCGCATATTGGCTGCGAAAAAACAAGCTGAATATGAGAAAGCTGCGCAACTGCTCGAACGCGGCGGAAGTCCGCTGAGCCTGCTCGCGCGTCTCGGCTATGCCGTAACCGTATCGCATGAGAAACCGAATGGCTACGCGCGGGCGATGGCACTCCTCGAACCGATCGATCGCGAAGCGCGGACGCGCGGCTATCGCCATCTGCTCGCACGCATCCGTGCCACCCGAGCCAGTTTTCTCTTCTTCCAAAGCCGCTATGTCGAATCGCTGGCGGAATCACAGGACGCGCTTGCCGAATACGAGCGCGATGGCGATGCCGAGGCAATATCGGACACGCACATGCGGCGGATCGGTGTGTTGCGGCTGGCCGGCCTCAATGAGCTGGCATGGCGCGAAGCAATGCAGGCACTGCGGACCGCGCCGCATCTCCCCGATACCCTCGTGCGCCATAATCTCTATGGCGATTCCGCACTGACCGCGTCGGCGCTCGGACATGCACCGATCGCACTCCTCTACCAGAACACCGCCGTGCGGATGATTCGGCGAGCGATCGGCAATACGCCGCCGGAGCGAATTGACGCGATCGAAGCACTCGTCGTGCAGCTTTCGCCTGTTCTGAGGTCCCGCGCCACGATCGAGCTGCAACTCGATCAACCGAACATCGCTGTTGATGATCTGAATGAAGCGATACGCCTCAACAGCAAAAAAATCTCTTCCGATGAAGGGCGCATTTTTCTGGCGCGCATCCAGGAGGTCCAGGGTCAGGCGTTGCTGCGAATCAATCCGAGGGGCGCCGTCGCCGCATTCAGCGCCGCCCTGCAGCAGGCAAGCAAGGAGTCCCGGACGTATCGCGCGTCATTGCTTGCGCAGCGCGCCGGCGCGCAGCGGAGGGCCGGGCGGCCAGCTGCTGCTGAAGACGATTTGCGCGCGGCTCTCAGCGAATTACAGGCGGAGCAGCTCTTCATGCTCGCGCATCGCAAGCGGGGCGACGCCGAAACTGTGTGGAGCTCGTATTTTTCGCGTTTCGGTGAGGCGTACCAAACGCTGATCCGGCAACTTGCCGACGACGGACGAGACGAAGAAGCGTTCGATTATGCGGAGCAGGCGCGCGCCTTTGAGCCGTTGTACCTGGTTTCGGAAGTCGTTCCGAAGGACTTCGATGGGAAGACGAAGAATCTCGCAGAAATCCGTCAAGCGCTGCCGCCCGGCACGCAGCTCATCGAATACTCCGTGCTGCCGGACCAGACGATCGTCTGGCTGATTTCGCGGGAGCGCTTCGCCTCCGTCCGCCTGCCGGCCGGGAAAGCCGTCGTTGAAGGCCATGCTTCCGATCTGCAACGGGCCGCGGCCTCGCGCAATCAGACCGCGTTCGAAGCCAAGCTCTACGCGCTCTATGACCTGCTCATGGCGAAGCCGCTCGCGGCGCTGGCCGCGAAGCCCCGCCGACTGGTCATCGTTCCCGACGGTCCGCTGCACGGTTTGCCGTTTGCGGCGTTGCGCAACTCGAACACGACGCGGTACCTCATCGAAGACGCGCCGATTGAGATCGCAGGCAGCGCGAATTTGTATCTCGTTTCTCTGCGCCGCGATCAGGCATTGCAATCGGGGGCGGCGCCTTCGGTACTTCTGGCCGGTGATCCGGCTTTCGATGGGAACCTCCCCTTTGCGCAGGGATTGAAGCCTCTTCCCCGTGCGCGCAGTGAGTGCGAGAAGATTTTCGAGCTCTATCGGCCGCACGTGCACATGCTCATGGAAAGTGACGCCACGATTCCGCACTTTCTGGAGTGGGCGCGAGAAAGCTCAATCATTCACGTCGCGGCGCACAGCATTGTGAATGCGCAGGCGCCGTCGCGCTCTTACATCCTGCTGGCGCCCGCGCCGAACGAGCCTGGCCCGCTGGAAGCGCAGGCGCTCGTCACGCGGCTTTCGCTCGATCACACGCGGCTGGTCGTGCTGTCGACCTGCAGCAGCGCCGGCGGACTTCCGATCGGCGCTGAAGGAGTCGCGCCGTTCGTCCGGCCGCTCATCGGAGCCGGCGTTCCTGCAGTCGTCGGCACGCTCTGGAACGTCGAAGACGCCACAGCCGAGGATCTCCTGGTGTCATTTCATCGTCACTATCGAGAAGGCCACGACGCGGCGGTTGCGCTGCAACGCGCACAAATCGGTCTTCTTACGAAAACAAACAACAACCCCGGTCTCAGGCCGGTATTCGCGTGGGCCCCGTTTCAGGTGATCGGCCATGCCTCCTCACCATTCGCGCCCGCGCCGCAACAGAAGGAGAAACCACCGTGAACAGCTTCATCCTCAAACTGTTTTTCACAGGCCTCATGGCCTTCGTCCCCAGCCAGGACGGCAAAGAAGTGACCGTCCTCCTCCTCAACGTCCACCACGACTATCAATCTTCTGACGGAACCGCGCTCGCCCACCACAAACCGCTGTTGATTGCGCGTGCCGGCGATTGCAGCGGTCAGTGCCCGAAGCGCGACGCCGACATCGCACAATTCGTTTTCGCCGATCAATCCGAAAGCCAGGCGCTCGATTCACTGGAAAGCGCTGTCTCCGGCGGCGGCGCATGGGAGCTGGCGAATTCCGAGCTCTCGATTCAGAAGGGAAATCCGAACGACGCCGCCCTCCCGGCGCTGAACATCGTCCGTAACGTCCGCAACGGAATCATCCCCACCACCTCCGCGGAGCGCGAGGATTTCGGATGGGTGGCCGACATGCAGCAGATCGCGCCGTCCGGCTATGCGTTCAATACCGATCTGCTCGACTCGCCTCCGCCCGGACTCGTTGCCGCGCGCCTGCACCTGCGCAGCGGCAAAGTCTTCACCTACCGCGTGGCGCGCGCCGGCAGCAACGTCACGCCCGTGCACTTTCAGCGGCTCGACGGCACCGGTGACGCCTCGGCATACTCGCAGGCCATCGCCTCGTGGGTCGGCGCCGAGCTCGAGATCTCAGGCGAGAACGTCGAGATCGTCGAAGAGAAGTTCGATGGCGGCACGGGACGCTCGATGTCGTTGTCGCCCGACGCCAATGGCAAGGTGGAGGTGGCCGTTCTCAACCTTCCCGCATTCGTCCCGCCGGCTGCACCGTTCATGGGCACGCCAGATCCTGGCAAGCACTTCGAGATGTACTACGACGTTGCACAGGCGCCGATCGCGCAGTCCGCGCGCCTGGTTCCGAAGGCGGGCGCCGCGCCCGACGCGCCGTCGTATCCGGAGGTCGGCTGGCAGTCCATCCATCCGCAGACGGCGCTCTGGTCCGACCTGCTGAACGCCATTCGGCTGAACATCGGCCGCACCGCGTACGAAGAAGTCTTCTGCCCTCCTTTCCATCCCTGATTCACACGAACGGCTCGCCGCGTCCGCGCGGCGAGCCGTTTTTTCGAGGAGGATGCCATGACGATCCGATGCCTGATGATCCTCGCGCTGCTCGTCGCGATGTGCGAATCGCGTCCGCGTTCATCGAGTAAGCACGCCGCTGCCGCGAACGACTTCACCAACCGCTACAGCCATTCGCGCTTCGCCGGCTGGAAGGTCCGCGCCAGCGCGCGCGGACGTGACTGCGACGTCCTGCTCGTCGAGACTGACATGGTCATGGAAGACTCGATGGTCGAGGCCATGCACTACGGCGCAGGCGCGTACGGCGTCGTCAACGGCGGCGTCCAGCGCTTCTACCGCGACCGCGCCTTTCGCGGTGTCGCGTACAAAGACTCGTCCGGGCGCATCTGGGCATATGGCAACGTCACCGCGCATGATGCCGCGACGTTGCCGCGCTGCGACTGACCCAAAATCGCGATGAAAGT
>DATART010000200.1:0-6784 GCA_036264035.1 Thermoanaerobaculia bacterium
TGATCCGCCCGCGACGCCCACTCCAACCGTGACGCACTACGATCAGGTGTCGGCAAACTTCAGCAAAGCCTTCGAGGCGTTGCTGGCGGTGCTGCCGCACTTCGTGGAGTCGCATCCCTCGACGAAGGGCTTCGTGCGCACGCAGAAAACCGTGTCGGACGAATTCCTCGTTTCCACGATCGCCGCGGTCGAGGAGACCCCGGGAATGCTGGGGTTGAATCAGTTCGACGTCAGCGAGGCCCGCGATTCCCTGCAGTACGGCCTGGCCTTCCGTCCCATAAGGGACAAGCTGTTCGCCGCGGCGAAGAATGTCGACTTCAGCATCAACCTGCGGCGCGCAAACGTCGTCGAACCGGCGTTGCAGACGTACGTGGTCGTGAAGGGTCTGGCCCGCAATCCGGCCGGAACGCTGGCGGCATCGCATGCCGGAAACATGAAACGCGATCTCGGACGCGCAGGCCGAAACCGGAAGAAGAAGCCGGCTCCAACCCCGGCACCGGTTCCGCCCGTCAGCGCGCCGGCGAAATCGCCTGCAATCTCTGCAATCTCATAGACCAGGCACGACCGCGTAGGGCGCGGTCATGCCTGAAACATTCGCCCCAACCGGAAAGGAAAGGAGTTCATGTCATGTCAAAAATACATCATCAGACGTGTTCTGTCATCCCGCCGCATATCTGGCGGCACATGGCGGAGCACGGCGACGACGACGTCCGCGAGCGCGTTGCGTCGACGCTGTATCACAGCCAGCAGATCGCGGCTCGCCGCGCAGCAACGCTGATCGGAGAACGGGCCGTCAAGGCGCCCTCTTCGAGCCGGCCGGTGCGGCGCGTCTACGACTGCGAGCATCGGCAAACGCTGCCGGGCAAGCTGGTCATGGGCGACGGCAAAGCCGTCAGTACCGACATCGAGGCGATGGAAGCGTTCGACGGCTGCGGAGCCACGGCCGACTTCTACGCCAGCGTCTTCGGACGCAAGTCGATCGACGGCAAGGGCATGCCGCTCATCTCCACCGTCCACTACGGCACGAATTTCGACAATGCCCTGTGGAACGGCGACCAGATGGTCTACGGCGATGGCGACGGGAAGCTTTTCAATCGCTTCACGATCGCCGTCGACGTGATCGGCCACGAGCTCACGCACGGCGTCACGCAGCACACCGCCGCGCTGGAGTACCGCGATCAGTCCGGCGCGCTGAACGAGCATCTGTCGGATGCGTTCGGGATCATGGTCAAGCAGTGGCTGCTTGGCCTGACCGCATCGCAGTCCGACTGGTACATCGGCTCCGGCCTCTTCGCGCGGGGCGTCCACGGCAAAGCCATCCGCTCCATGAAAGCGCCTGGCACTGCCTACGACGATCCGTCGCTCGGCCGCGATCCACAACCCGCGCACATGCGCAACTACGTCACCTCGGCCGATGACAACGGAGGCGTGCACATCAACTCGGGGATCCCGAATCACGCCTTCTACCTCATCGCCACCACCCTGGGCGGATACGCCTGGGCGGTGGCCGGCTGGATCTGGTTCCACGTGCTGGAGACGATGCTGTTTCCACACGCCGGTTTCCAGGACTTCGCCACGGCCACGGTGATCGTCGCCGGTGAGAAGTACGGCTTCGGCGGCAAGGTGCAGACCACGGTCTTCAACGCCTGGTCGCGCGTCGGGCTGAACCTGCCGCCGTCGCTGCTGCGAAAGACGCAGCCGCCGGCAACGCGCAGGCAGTCGCGCACCCGCCCCATGCAGCGCAAGGTCGCGTAACCCAAGTCTCTAGTCCACCAAACACACAACCACGGCGGGCGCGGCGACGCGCCCGCCATTACCGAAACGAAAGGAAACAATCATGAGCACAGGACAACAGCACCACAGCGAGCAGAACGAGGTTTCGTTCGAAGCAATCAACGCCCACGTCAACAGCACCGATCTGTCCGAGGTCACGGCGCAGACCGCGGCACCGCAGACGGCGAAGGACCGCGCACAGCAGCTGATGACCGCCTACACGGCGGCGCGCCCGATCCTGGTCGCGGTCTCGGCGATCCCGCTGATCCCGGCGACCTGGCGCGCCATCGTGACGACGCTCGTCGTGGCGCTCGACGGAGTCACCAACACCTTCAAGGCGGGGAAGGACCTCGCCGTCGGTGACGCCCCCGTCAGCACGATGGAACCGAAGCTCCCCGCATAACGCGGCAACTCACACAACGAAAGGAGAACGTCATGCTTCGCATCCAGAAAGTAGCCCGTCACGCCGGCCACGGCCGCTTCGTGCCGCTGGCCTACGCCCGCCGCTATCCATGGTTGACGGTCGTGGAGACGATGCTCATCCGCATCCCCCCACGCCCCCGCCTGCGCAAGCGGTAATCCACAAGCAGTAGAGCCGGGGCCCGCGCAAGCGGGCCCCGGCTTTTTCGCGACGACGAGCTTCCGTCGTTCCGTCCGGCACTGGCGGGACGTTGACTCGCATAGGTGTCGAACTACGGACGGGGGTAGGGATGGACCTCGGTCGTGCCTCTCCTCTTCAAGGAGCGTTCGCGACGAGGCTGCACGCCGTGACAATGCCCTCCGCGATGCGCGCGAATGGCGCCCGCCGTCATGCCGGGATGCAACCCGACCTCGTCTGCCGTGACGATGAGCCGCTGCGATGAAACGGATCGGGCCGCGGCCGCACTACCGGACATAAGGAGGATTCATCATGCGCACACGTATCGTCACCATTCTCGTCGTTCTCGCCGCGGCAACCGCGGCGCATGCCCAGGTCCAGCAGGTCCGGCAGTACGCCGCGAAGTTTGTCTGCGGGAAGGCCGGAGATCAGGGCAATGTCGCGCCGGGCAACTACTTCACGACGATCAACGTCCACAATCCAGCTCTGGCCGCGGCGATCGAGTTCCGGAAGAAGTTTGCGCTCGCCGAGATGGGTGAAAGGCCCGGCAGGATTTCGCAATGGTTCGGCGGAGGTTTGAGGGCCGACGAGGCGTTGCAAATCGACTGCCGCAACATCTACGCGCACCTCGGCATCCCGACCGGCACTTTCATCGACGGCTTCGCCGTCATCCAGGTGTCGACGAGACAGGAGCTTGACGTCATCGGCGTCTACACGGCGGGGCCAGGCGGCGGTGCGGTTTCAACGATGCACATGGAGCGCGTGCCCGGACGGATCACGCAGTAGGTCGACTACGTCTCGACAGGACGGCGGTCGTCGGCGAGGACGGCCGCCTTCCGCTTTTCGCGCACAACGCGCTGCACTTCCTCGTATGACACCCGCTCGCGCATCTCGGGATAGAGCTTGATCAGCTCGCGGAAAATCTTGAAGATCACACTGGGCGAAGAGAGATGCGACTCTCCGCGAATGCGCGGAAAATAGTCGAGGCCGATCTGCTGGATCGTGAAGCCGCGGTTCTTGGCTTTCACGATCAGCTCCGCGTCGATCAGCGACCCTTCCGACTTCAGTTCCACGGCATCGATCACCTCGCGCTTCATCAGCTTGAACGAGAAGTTGATGTCGCGGTGCGGCCAGCCGAACAGAACGCCGATCAGACCGTTGTAAATGTACGAGTAGAGAGTCCGCTTCGCCCCTTCGATCGTGCGGTCGAGCCGGTAGCCGGCCACCATGTCCGCACCCGTGACTGCCATCGCCCGCATGGCGCGGCCGAGGGCGTCGGGATCGAAAGGTAGGTCGGCGTCCATGTAGAGGACGAGATCCTTCGTCGCCGCGGCGAAACCGGTTTTGAGCGAGCCACCGAGCTTGCGGTTGTGCTCGTGCCGGATCATGCGGATGCGCGGATTTTCAGCGGCGCGGCAGGCCACGAGAAATGGCGAGCGATCGGTCGAGGCGTCGTCGACGATGATGATCTCGTAATCATCCGTGTACTTTGTGCACGCCTCCACCGCCGCCGTTACGGCGTGCTCGATGTTCAACTCCTCGTTGAACATAGGGATCACCAGCGAGACGGAAGGAGTGGACACTCGCCCGGAATGATAACCGCTACTGCGTGACGACGCGCGTCAACTGCACCGCCAGCGTACGCGGGTCGGCGTTGTGGAGCAGCGCGCCCGGGGAGAACGAGTGCGCCGAACGCAGCCGGATATCGACTTGCGGCTCCGCGGGCAGCGGCACCCTCGCCGTGACCGGCGCCTTGCCGGCGTTGACGACGGCGACGTCACGTCCGTTGACCGAAATCTGCACCGCGTTCGTTTCGTACGGGACATCGCTCGAGAAGCGCATCGTCAGCGCCGCCTGGCTGCCGTGTGCGCGCGGCAGGCGGATCGTTGCGTCGGGACCGAGCCAGCGCCATTCGTCGCCCTCCGCCGTCCACTCCAGCGGGTACGCGCCGCGAACCACGAGGTAGCGCTCGGGCGGCGGCTTCGGAACGACCGCAACCGTCCGATACAGCTCGCGCGTCAGCTTCTCGTAGGCGTCGCTGGCCGGCCAGGTGAAAACATGCGCGCCGGCCGCGTTCGATGCGCCATTGGCGATGAGGTAGAGCGGAACGTCGGGACGGTCGTACAACTCGGCAATCGCCTTTTCAATCGGCACGACGCGAAAACGGGTCAGCAGATATTCGGCGTGCGGCTTGAGCGAGACGTCGTACGCGATGACGCTGTGCACCGGCAGGTTCGCGTTCGCAAATGCCGCGGCGGCGGCGGGGGGCGACGCGACCTTTGTCCGCGAGCCGGCCAGCGGCCATACGTACGCAAGCGTGGCGATGGCGAGAATCGCGGTGACGATCGCCGGCGTCGCCTCGATCTTCACGCTGCGCTTCACGATCTCGAGTCCGAGCGCGGCCAGCAGCGCGATCAGGATCATGATCGGGAGGCTGTAGCGTGCCGCGTCTGCCGGATCCATCCAGCCGAGCTCGAAGATGAACTGCACGATCGTGAAGATCACCAATGGCCATAACGTCGACCGTAGTTTGTCGCGCCTCAGCAAGCGCGCGAAGGAGGCAAATCCGAGGAAGACGCAGGCGAAGAGAGGGATCGTCACGTACTTCGTGCCCCACGGATGGAAGAGAAAGCGCACCGCCAGTTGCGCCATCGACCGGCCGCCGCGCGAGATGGACGCGTCGTGCGCGGCCACGTACGCCGCCTGCTTGGTCTCGTACAGCCGCGTCGCTTCGAAACCTCCGGCGGCGTCAACCAGCGGCAGGAACCACATCAGCGACAACAATCCGAACGCGATCACGCACGCCGCGCGCTGCCGCATCGTACGCATCTGCAGCAGAGCGATCATCAGCATCGGCGCAATCGGAATCAGGAGCTGCGGGCGCGTCCCGATCGCCGCGGACGTCCAGATGCCGATCGCGATTGCGTTGCGATCGTGCTCGGCATCGTGCGGACTGCTGATCGCGAACAGCGCGAGGCCGAGGAACATCATGGCCGGTCCATCGGAAAGCGCGAGCGTCCCGTGCACGAGCATCGACGCGGAAAAGTAGTAGAGCAACGCTCCGCAAATCGCGAGATTCGGGTCGTCGATCCAGTTGCGAAAGGCGCGGGCGATGGCGACGAATCCGATCGGCGCCGCGACGATGCTGAAGACGACAAGCGCGCGCCAGGGATCGTGGACAACCCACGCGAACACTTTGCCGATCAGCACCAGCAGCGGGAATCCCGGCGGATGCGGGTGATACCGCGACGGATCAAACTTCATCACCGCCTCGGCGAACAGAAACTCGTCGTTTTCCCACGGCGTGCGCGGCGCGGTGAGGATGCGCGAGACCAGAACGAGCGCGGCGCCGAGCGCCTCGCGCCACCACCCCCGTACAATCGCTCGCGTGGGATTCATCCGCGCGTTAATCGTACTGCACCGCGTTTTTCGCAAACGCGCGCCGCGCGACCGCATCCACATCCTGCTCCGCTTCCTGACGTCGCCGATGCTCCGCGTGCTTTCTGTCATTCCCGAGAACGCATCGCTGCTCGACGTCGGCGCCGGTCACGGCCTTTTCGCGGTGCTCGCTTCCGGAACCCGGCGCGTCGTCGCGGTCGAACCGGATGCGCGAAAGGTACGGCCTATCGATGGTCTCGAATTCGTCATCGGCTTCGACGATGCGATCGCCGGCGCGTTCGACGCGATCTCCATCATCGACGTCCTCTACAAAGTCCCGCTCGATCGATGGGACGCGTTGCTGGCGCGCTGCCGTTCGCGGCTGCGCGCCGGCGGCATTCTGATCATCAAAGAACAGGACCCGACCGCGCGGATCAAGAACGCGTGGAACGCGATCCAGGAACAGGGCGCGACCGCGCTCGGACTCACGCTCGGCGAATCCTTCAGCTACGAGGCGCCGCCAGAGCTCATGGCGCGATTGCAACGCCTCGGCTTCAACGGCGTGCGCGCGACGCGGATCGATTTCGCCTATCCACACCCTCACATCCTGTACATCGCCACGCGCTGAATCCGGCGGCCACTAATCGCGCGCCGCGACGATGTTGTACTTCTGAATCTTCGACTTCAGCGTGTTGCGCGCCAGGCCGAGGCGCCGCGCGGCTTCGCGGATTCGTCCGCCGGACGATTCCAGGGCGCGCTCGATGAGTTGGCGGTCGACGGATGACATCACCTCATCGTAGACGTCGCTCGTGATTTCCATCCGCCCCACCATCGGATTCAGCACCGACGGGGGCATGGGCAGCGGACCGCTCGCCGCGACGGCCACGCCGGCGTCGGCGAAGAGGCTGTAGAAATCGTTGCGGGTGATGGTGTCGTCGTTCGCCATCACGATGGCGCGGTGGATGGTCGCCTCCAGCTCGCGCACGTTGCCCGGCCACTTGTAGCGCATGAAGAGGTCCAGCACGCCGGGCTCCA
>DATART010000414.1:0-3167 GCA_036264035.1 Thermoanaerobaculia bacterium
ATCCCTGCGCGCCCCCCAACCCCGCGCCGCGCGCGGGGCTGCATTGTCAAGCGCGCCTTCGCGCGCAACCGGATCAAGCCGGCTTCGTGGATTTCCTCACAGCCATGAAGGTCGAAGGATGACAGTGATTGACATCGCGCCACTGAATCTCTATCCTGCGCGACCATGTCACGTCACACCACGCGCCGAATGTTGATGCCCCGCCCGGGCGCGGACGCGTAGACTGACTGCCTCCTCGACCCGGGTCCCTCCTTAATTTTTCTCCCCTACATGTCAGCAGCGTGAGGTCCGCCGCATTCGTGCGGCAGGAGGGGAAACATGTACCGCTTCGATACATTGGCAATTCACGCCGGGCAGCCGAACGATGCCGCCACCGGCGCCGTCACCATTCCGATCTATCAGACATCCACCTTCGAGCAGCTCGAGCCGGGAGTGCATCGCGGCTTCGGTTACGCGCGCACCGAGCATCCGACGCGGCGCGCGCTCGAAGAATGCCTGGCCTCGCTCGAGGGCGCGCGATACGGGCTCGCGTTTGCCAGTGGCATGGCCGCGATTCACAACGTCCTGTCGCTGCTGCGTCACGGCGATCACGTCGTTTCGACGCAGGATCTTTACGGCGGCGCGTGGCGCATCTTTACGAAGTACTTCGCGAAGTTCGGCGTCGACTTCACCTTCATCGACAGCAGCGATCCCTCGACGGTCGAACGCGCGATCCGTCCGGAAACGAAGCTGCTCTGGCTGGAGACGCCGTCGAATCCGCTGCTGAGGGTCACCGACATCGCCGCGTGCAGCGCCATCGCACGCCGCGCCGGAATCCGCACCGTCGTCGACAACACATTCGCCACGCCCGTCCTCCAGCAGCCAATCGCGCTCGGCGCGGACATCGTCGTGCACTCGACCACGAAGTACATCAACGGACACTGCGACGCGCTCGGCGGCGCGGTGATCACCGACGACGAGCCGCTGTTCGCCGAATTGAAGTTTTTCCAGAACGCGATTGGTGCCGTGCCGGGGCCGCAGGATTGCTTCCTCATTCTGCGCGGACTGAAAACGCTGCCGCTGCGGATGGCGCGGCATTGCGAAAACGCAAGGGGAGTGGTCGAGTATTTGAACGATCATGCGCAGATCGCGCGCGTTCACTATCCCGGCTTCGGCGCGATCGTCTCGTTCGAGATCGACGCCTCAGTCGACGATACGATCGATTTCACGAAACGCTTGAGTTTATGGACGCTCGCCGAAAGCCTCGGCGGCGTGAAGAGCCTCTTCTGTCATCCGCCGACGATGACGCATGCCTCGGTCGAGCCCGAGGTCCGGCGGAAGGTCGGGATCGCAGACGGATTGATCCGGCTGTCGGTCGGACTCGAAGACGTCCGCGATCTCATCGACGATCTCGATCAGGCGCTCGAAGCGATCGCGCCGCGGAGGGCCGCATGCGCCGGATAAACATCGGTCTCCTCGGGTGCGGCACCGTCGGCCGCGGCTTCGTCGATCTGCTGGCGCGCGAACGCGACCGCATTCGAGTGCGCGACGCCGTCGACATCGCCGTGCGCCGAATTCTGGTACGGGACGCGGACAAACCGCGTCCCGGTATCAATCCGTCACTCTTTAGCACCTCGGCCATCGACATCCTCGACGACGGCTGCGACATCATCGTGGAGCTTGTCGGCGGCGTGCATTCGGCCGGAGCGTTTATACGAAGAGCCCTGGCGAACGGGAAACACGTGGTCACCGCGAACAAAGCGCTGCTCGCGGATTCTGGACGCGAGCTTTTTGCGGTAGCCGAGCGCAATCGCGTTCGGATTGGGTTCGAGGCCAGCGTCTGCGGCGGGATTCCGATCGTGCGCGCGCTTCGGCACGGGCTGGCCGGCGATCAAATCGAATCGATCAGCGGAATCGTGAATGGAACGTGCAATTACATCCTGACGCGCATGGAGCAGGACGATCTGGAGTTCGAGGCCGCGCTGCGCCTGGCGCAGGAGCGCGGATTTGCCGAGGCCGATCCGGCGCTGGATATCGGCGGCGAGGACGCCGCGCAGAAGCTGCGAATCCTCGGCGAGCTGGCGTTCGGACCGCAGCACGTGAACATGCGCGTGCATGGAATCAGCGACGTCACGCGCGCCGAGGTAGAGCAGGCTCGTTCGAGGCGCGGCGTCATGCGGCATGTGGCGACAGCGCGCCGCGTCGCCGGCGGAGTCGAGATGCGCGTCGAGCGGCGCGAGCTGCCGGAGTTTCATCCGCTGGCGGCCATCCGTGACGAGAACAACGCCGTAGTCATTCGAGGGAGAGCGGTCGGAGAGCTGATGTTTCAAGGAAAAGGGGCTGGATCGTTGCCGACGGCGGCGGCGGTGTTGTCGGATGTTATCGAGATCGCCAGCTCAGAGAATCGCATGCATCACTTAACATAATCTATCTTAACAGACTCTGTGGAAACCTTTCCAGCTCCACCGAATCTCCCATTCAATCAGACGGTTACAATCGCGACGCCGATGAAGATTCTCACGCGCTACATCTTCAAAGAGATGCTGGGGCCTACCGCCCTCGGCTTCGCTTTCTACACCTTCATCATCCTGATGAAGAACCTCTTCGACTTCGCCGGCATGATCATCAAACGGTCGCTGCCGGCGGCCACGGTCGGCCGGCTGCTGTATCTGTCGCTGCCGCACATCATCGTCCTGACGGTGCCGATGTCGCTGCTGTTCGGAATCCTCATCGCCATCGGCCGTCTCTCGTCCGATTCCGAGATCATCGCCATGCGCGCCCTCGGCATTTCCACGCGCACCATTTACCGGCCGGTCTTCCTCTTCAGCTTCCTCGTGTTTCTGCTCAATCTCTACCTGATGAACTTCGTCCTGCCGCGCGGCAACGCCGAATTCGCGTCGCTGCGGTCAGAGATCTTCACGTCGCAGATCGAAAAGGAGCTCAGGCCGCGCGTTTTCTACGACGAATACGAAAACCTCACGATTTACGTGAACGACGTCGATCCGAAGACGCTGCAGTGGAAAGGCGTCTTCGTGGCCGACAGCCGGAGCGCCGACGAGACGCGCACCGGCACGAGCAGCGGCCCCGTTACCATCGCCCAGCAGATTCAGGGCGCAAAGGCCGAGGCTGCGCAGGCGCCGCCGATCCTGCCGCAGCGATCGAGCAACAAGATCATCGTCGCTGAAAGC
>DATART010000210.1:0-15189 GCA_036264035.1 Thermoanaerobaculia bacterium
GTCCTAACCGTTATCCGCAAAGGGCGGCGGTCTTAGCCGCCGCCCTACATCACACGATTACGGCTTGTACTCGGCGGCCGAGATAAAGCGGCCGTCGTTTGTGGCGTTGTCGACGACGACGGCGTAGCAGACGGCGGAGTCGGCTGGATCGAACTGCACGTTCCCGTTGCTGACGACCGAGCTCACTCCCGTCTGCCGCCAGCCGTTCGCGGCGAGGTTCAGCGTGACGGTGCCGACGGTCTGCGTGCCGGTGTTGTCGAGGATGGTCGCTTTTACGCTGTTCGCGGTGCCTGACTGGTCGAAGCAGCCGATGTTCGTGCGGGTGTTGGAATCGACTGTGATTCCCGGCGCGAAGGAGCGCGAGCCGGAGCCGGCGAATTCGAGTACGGGGATCGGCGTCGAATAGCGCGTCCCCGCGGTGCGAACTTCTGTATTCACGATGAAGCGGTTGTTACGCGTGCCGCCCGACGTATCGGGACTCGTGAACGTCACGGCGCCGGCGCCGCTGAATCCATTGAAGACGGCGTCGAGAAAGTTGCTGTAGGTCTTCAACTCGCCCGCGGCGAGCGGGATCAACGCGGTGCGCTTCGTACCGTTCGCATCGTACAGAGTTGCGGTGACGGAAAACGCTGACGACGTCGGATTGTAAAGCGCGACATACGACTGGAAAGCGCCGCCGATGCCCGCCACGTTCGCGACGACTGGCACCGTCTGAAAGTCCGAGGCGAAGGCGAGGCTGCGTACATGCTGCTGTTGTGCGAAGGCCGAGGCGGAAATCACCGCCGCCATTGTGAGAACCATGAGCGAAATGCGTCTCATGCTGTCAATCTCCTATTGTTAGTGGTTTCGTTCAAGGCTGCGGCTGAGTGGGATCGGGGATGACCGGTGTCACGACAGAATTGGTACCGCCGTGACCTTGCAACAATCCCTGATGGGGCGGTGCGAGAAATGGGAAGCGAGGCAGAAAGTCTTTGTCGTTCGTTTCCACGCCTTTGGCCAGTCCCGCGCCGGGATCGCCGGCGACAATGAGGCTGATAAGTACGGTGTTGACATTGACCTGATGCTTGTTCGGCGCAGTGCCGCCGCCGAGGCGCCGGCCGTTGGGAAATTGTGAATCGATGGACGCGTCGATCGTAATGACGTCGCCAGTGGAACCGTCTGCGACCGGAATCGGGCGCCCGAGGTTAATGGCATTGATGATGTCGAGGCGTGGCCCTTTGAGAGTAGTCACAGCAGACGCGGGCACGCCCAGCGCTTTGTAAATGCCGAGCGCTTCCGCATCGCGGACAAGAACGGGGTAAAGAATATCGGCGCCGAAGCGCGAAACGTCCTTCATCGGATCGGCGTGGAGGTACAACGTCTGGCGCTGTGTTCCGACCAGGCCGGCATTGAAGAGCGGCAGAGCATTACGGCCAACCTGCACGTAATTTCCGGAGCCGCGCAGGCCGGTCACGATATTGCTGCTGTCGACCGTCTGCGTTGCCTGACGGCTTATGCTGACCCATACGCGCAGCAAAGCGTCCGTGGACGTCGCGTTGAGGGTTCCATTGTGAGGAATGCCGTTCGGAAAGAGATCCGAAGTGGGGACTTCGAGCGCGATCGATGACACATTGAATCCGGCGAAGACGTCTTCAATCGGCGTGCTGCGTGCGCCCTGGATGCCGCCGAGGTCACCCTTGCCGAGGTTCACGAGGTCGAAGATGCCCTTCTCGTCGAGCTGATAGGGATCGTCGAAATCGCCGGCGATGATGCGCGCGCCGCCCGCCAGCGTCTGGATGTAGCTGTCGATGAACGTCTGATCGAAAAGCCCGCGCTCACGGCTGGCGGGATCGCCGGAGTCATATCCTTTGAACGCGCCGAGGCCATAGACCAAGCGGTCGGTCTGCGGGCCGTGATTGTTGGGGAGAACCTTCAGATTCTCGCCGAGCACGGCTGGATTCGGCTGGCCCGGTGCCAGTAGACGTGTCACGGTCATGGTTTCCGTGCCGCCAGTGAGTTGCCAGAGCAGCTCATTGCCGCCGCCGATTGCATCGGTCGGTCCGGGAGCGGGCGCGGGATTGAGGACGTGCTTGAATTCGACGCGATAGACAGCCTCGTCTTTCAGGCTCGTGCCTTTGCCGATGTGAAACTCGTAGCGATATCCATCACAGGTACGGAATCCCTGATTGCCCTGGCCGGGCTCGTGGAGCGGGTTGTAATCCATGATCAGGTAAAGCTTGTCGTGAGCGCCGTTCGACACCCAGGCGAAGGTGTCGGTGTTGTCGGCACACGGCTCATTGAGGATGGCCAGCGCCTCGCGATGACTGGAGGCATAGGCCTGCGGCGCCAGAGCGGCCAGCGCAAATAGAAGCGCTCCGGCCGCACGTACTACGGGAGAGAGTCTCATTGTTTCTCCTTTGTTTTACAGCGTTGTCGACTGCGTTGTTCGTTACAGTCGATCTACGGTGGGGTCGTCGAAACGGTCGTAAGATTTTCAGGAAGGAAAGAAGACGCGCTGAATCGACCAGTAGATCCCGATTGACGCGATGATGAGAGAGCCTGGGATGACGATGTGCTGCCGGTAGCACGGCTTTCTGCGGAAAGGCAGGCCGAAAACGAGGAACGCAGCCAGAATTACCGTCAACTGTCCGCATTCGACACCGGCATTGAACGAGAGGAGTGCCGGGACGAACTCGGAACGCGGCAGGCCAATCTCGGTGAGAACACCGGCGAACCCCATTCCGTGTAAGAGGCCGAAACAGAAAACGACCACCGGCCGCCATGCGTGGAGTTTCGAGGTAAAGATGTTCTCCACCGCAACATAGACGATCGAAAGCGCGATGAGCGGCTCGACCACGCGCGGCGACAGCGACACGACGCCGTACACCGTCAGCGCCAGCGTGATCGTATGCGCGAGCGTGAACGCCGAAACCTGCCATAGCACCGGCTTCAGATCGACGCAGAGGAGGAAGATGCCGAGGACAAACAGGACGTGATCGAGCCCGCGCGGCAGGATGTGCGTGAACCCGAGGCGGAGATAGAGCGTCACGATCTGCCAGCGCGTGAGCGGCACGACGGCGCGGTCCAGCGGGAACGGCGTGCTCGTTTTCCCGCCATCGATCCATTGCGTGACGGTGTCGCTCCTCCCCTCGCTCTGCAGCTTCAGGAGGAAGTAACCCATGAGGGCATCGTCAGCGAACGTAAATCGCGAGACCGACGGCGGCGTGCGTCCCGAGATCCGCAGCCGCGTCACGTTCGGCTTTCCTTCCACGACGGAAATCGCCACGTTCTCGTGCGCGGCGGGCCTGCCATCGAACGCGATGACCGCTGATGTTTCGATGCTGCGCAGAAAGACATCGGGCGGGACTGCCATTCCTTTCGCCTGCAACGGAAGATGTTCGCGGTCGGCGAGCAGGTCGACGGTGTACGTGCCGTCCCTCCGAAACATCGCCTCGACCTGCACGAGGCCGAGTTCGTGCGCGAGCAACGGCAGGCAGAATGCGGCGGCAAGACAAAGCGTCGCGAGAAGGCGGCGGGTCACTTCGGCAGCTCGAACGTGATCGATGCCCACCAGCTTTCCCAATCGACGCCGGAATCGGCAGGCGCCGCTTCCATGTGCACCGCTTTGATCAGCCAAAAGCCGGCGTGGGCGAGCGGCAGCGTCACGCGGCCTTTTGCGTCGGTCCGCGCGCGCACTGCTTTCTCCGGATCGGTCTTGCTCATGGCCACGACGAGGGCGTTCGCGAGCGGCTTGCCGCGGAACGTCAGCGCCAGCGGCAGATCGCCGGCGCTCTTCATCGCGTACGGATTCGTGCGCGGCACGAGCTCCAGCGTGAAACCGAGCGGCGCATCAAAGGTAGCGGCTCCCGGCGTATCGAGCAGCGCCTTCGCACAGCGGTAGAAGCGCTCCCGCCCGGGCGCCGCTGACTGTCCGTTTTTCTTCCGAGCGTCGACGATCCGTTCCAGCCCTTCGTCGCGGAGATAGTCTTCGAACTTCGCCGCTTCCAACGCCACCGGGTACGGATTGCTCTGGTATCCGATCCAGTGCAATCCACCTTCGGCGATGAACGCGATGCCCGCCGGATCCGCGCCTGCGCGGCCGATGACCGGCCGCTCCCCTGCCGGACCGCGAAGCACGAACCGATCGATGAGCGGCGGGATATTCGGCAGCGGATCGCCGGCCAGCTTCTGTCCGACTCGCAACGCCGCCGTCACGCGATCGCCGACGGCGGGATGAAACGTGGACGGCTCGATCCAGAAGTCATGCGCCGAGGCGCGCACGGCGAGCAGGGCAACGAGGGCGATCGCGAATCGCGTCATGCTCCACTACTACGGGGCACGGGCACGGTTCGGATGTCTTTGAACAAGGTTCTCACGCGCGGAGCCTTGGCGTTCCCCGCCCTCCAGGGTTATCAGCCGGGGATCCTTCGCCGTCCTACGCCGCTGCGCACTTCGCGCTACGCGGCTCCGGCGGCTCTGGATGACACGTCAATGCAGCACCTCCAGCACCGCGAGCGTCATCGCTTTGATCGCTCCGCGCAGCGTCGGATCGGGCAGCGGCGCGAAGCCGGACGAATGCAGCGAGGGCAGCCGTTGTCCGCTGGCGATCTTCGCGGGATCGACCGCGCCTACGTTCAGCATGCAGATCGGAATCTTGCGGTCGACGCCGAATCGTCCGAAGTCTTCGCTGACCATCAGCGGATCGATGCGGATCACGTTCGCCGCGCCCATCCCTTTCGTCAGAGCGCCCGCGATCCGTTCCGTGAGCGCGGGATCGTTGTACGTCGAGTCGACCGACTCCCCTGCCAGCAGTTCGACCACCGGCATCCGATCCTCGGGGACGCCCGCCGACATCGCGATGCCGCGCGCGATTCGTTCGATCGATGCCACCACCCGTTTCCGCACCTCGGGCTTGTACGTCCGCACCGTCATCAGGAGCTGCACTTCGTCCGGAATGATGTTGCGCTTCGTGCCGCCGTGGATCGAGCCGACCGTGACCACCACCGGATCGAGCGGCGAGTCTTCGCGGCTGACGATTGTCTGCAGCGCGTTGATGAACTGCGCGGCCATCACCACCGGGTCCTTGGTCGACTGCGGCGACGCGCCGTGTCCGCCGAGGCCGCGGATGGTGACGTTGATGGAGTCGGCGCTGGCCATCAGGTAGCCGGGCGTGTAAGCCACTTGCCCCGCGGGCAGGCTGGCGTTGTCGTGAAAGGCAATCGCGTAGTCAGGTTTCGGGAAGCGCTCGTAGAGATGATCGCGCAGCATCGCATCCGCGCCTTTCACGACCTCCTCCGCGGGCTGGCCGATGAGCATCAGCGTCCCGTGCCACTGCGACTTCAGTTCCGCCAGCATCTTCGCCGTGCCGAGGAGCGACGTCATGTGGATGTCGTGTCCGCAGGCGTGCATCACCGGCACCTCGTCGCCGCTCTGGCTCTTCGCGCGCACCGTGCTGGCGTACGGCAGGCCGGTCTGCTCCTGCACCGGCAGCGCGTCCATGTCGCTGCGCACGAGCAGCGTCGGACCAGCGCCGTTGCGCATGATGGCCACGACTCCGTAGCAGGTCGCGCCCGGCTCCAGGTATTGGCCGACCGGATACGTGACCTCGTAGCCGAGCTCTTTCAGCCGCGACGCGACGAGCGCCGAGCTGTTCTTCTCCTGCATCGACAACTCAGGGGCGGCGTGGAGCTGTTTGTACGTCGTCAGCAGCGACGGAATCTCGCGATCGATCATCTGATCGAGCGACTGTGCGGCGGCGGACGATGCCATGACAAAAACTACAGCAAGGAGGACGATTCCAATTCGCTTCATGCGGTGATTATGCGGCGATAATCGCCCGCATGTCGTGGGAAGCAGTGATCGGCCTCGAGGTGCACGCGCATCTCTCCACCGCAACGAAGATTTTCTGCGGCTGCGCGACCTCGTTCGGCGCCGCTCCGAACACGCAGATCTGCCCCGTCTGTCTCGGCTACCCCGGAGCATTGCCCGTTCTGAATCGGCGCGCCGTCGAGCTGGCCATTCGCGCCGCCGTCGCCACCGGCTGCACGGTGCACGAGCGCTCGATCTTCGCGCGCAAGAACTATTTCTACCCCGACCTGCCGAAGGGATATCAGATCTCGCAGTTCGACCGCCCGCTCGCTACCGGCGGCAGCATCGGACGCGTGCGCATCCTCCGCATTCACATGGAAGAGGATGCCGGCAAGTCGATCCATCGCGGCGAGGTCTCGCACGTCGATCTCAATCGCGCCGGCACGCCGCTCGTCGAGATCGTGTCCGAGCCGGACATCCGATCGGCGGATGAAGCCGATGCGTATCTGACGCGCCTGCGACAAATTCTGATGTACACGGGCGTCTGCGACGGCAACATGGAGGAAGGCTCGCTGCGCTGCGACGCCAACGTTTCGGTTCACCATCCCGGCGATCCCCTCGGCACGCGCACGGAGATCAAGAACGTGAACTCGTTCCGCTACCTCCGCAGCGCGATCGATTTCGAAATCGCGCGGCAGACGGCGATCCTCGAATCGGGCGGCACGATCACGCAGGAGACGCGGCTCTACGATCACGCCGCCGGCGAAACGCGCCCGATGCGGTCGAAGGAAGAGGCCCACGATTACCGCTACTTCCCCGATCCCGATCTGCCGCCGCTCGTCGTCGAGCGCGCCTGGATCGACGAGATCGCGCGCTCGATTCCGGAGCTGCCGCACGTGCGCGCGGAGCGCTACCAGCGCGACTTCGCGATGAGCGCCGTCGATGCCGAGGCGCTGGTGACGTCGCTGCAGTTAGCCGAATACTTCGAGGCCGTCGCGGATGCGAGCGGAAATCCGCGCGCCGCGGCGAACTGGGTCCGAAACGAACTGCTGCGGGTGCTCAACGAGCAGAAGGCGGACATCGCTGACTCACGCGTGACACCCGCGATGCTCGGACAGCTGATCCGCCTCATCGACACCGGCGCGATCGGCGGTAAGTCCGCGAAGACGGTCTTCGACGACATGGCCGTCAGCGGCGAAGATCCTTCGTTGATCGTCGAACGCCAGGGACTCTCGCAAATCAGCGATCCGGAAGTCATCCGCGACGCCGCCCGCCGCGTCATCGAACGGAACACAACGCAGGTCGAGCAGTACCGCGCCGGCAAAGCGCAGCTCTTCGGATTCCTGGTCGGCCAGTTGATGAAGGAAACGCGCGGCAAGGCGAACGCGGAGCTGGCGAATTCGATCTTGCGCGGGTTGCTCGGAGGATGAGCTCGCAGGTAGGGAAACGCTGCGCTCATGGCTCTCCTGAATGTGTTCCCGGTCAATGAGATTCACCAGGCGTTTCTCGAGAAGTTGCTGCGTACTGTCGACGGCGTGGCCGGAACCGTCCACGAGCAGCGCGGCGAGGACCTCTACCTCACTGCCGCGCACAACATCCCGCCGCCGGTGATCGCCATCGTCACGCACGTTCCGCACGGCAAAGGGATGGCCGGCGTCGCGCAGGTCAGGAAGCAGCCGGTGCAGACGTGCAACCTGCAGACGGACGAGAGCGGGACCATCAAGCCGGGCGCCAGGGCGGTCAACGCGCAGGCAGCGATCGCCGTGCCGGTGGTCGACGCGGCGGGCGAT
The DNA here is from genome assembly GCA_036264035.1 of Thermoanaerobaculia bacterium. Taxonomy (GTDB): domain Bacteria; phylum Acidobacteriota; class Thermoanaerobaculia; order Gp7-AA8; family Gp7-AA8; genus JADGNZ01. The sequence goes on from DATART010000210.1 coordinate 7,578, forward strand.
GTTCACGCGGTGGTTGGCGTCGCCTGGGCTGATGAACGCGAGCTCGATGCCGATTTCGAACAGTCGATGATGCAACTGGCGGCGGCCCTGCCGAGGAGTTGACGATGAGCGTCCTTTCGTTTCCGCGGATCTATTTCAAAGGCTTTATCGGATGGGACCCGTGTACGTTCAACAACAACGACTGGCAGGAGTTTCAAACGTACGACCCCGTCAACGCGGCGTTGAACTGGCCTTTCCTGGCCACGCAGGCGGTTACTCCGCAGAATCCTGACGGCATCACGCCGCAGAACTTTCAGACGACATTCCGGCCGTGGGCGATCGAGCTGCAGCCGGACGCCGTCGACAGTCCGAACGGCGCGCGCGTCCCGTGCGAGTGGAACATGTTCGGAACGCACAACGTCTCGTTCGTCCAGCACGGCGATTTCAAAACGGTGATCACCGGCGGCGCGCTTGGATATGGCGAGACAGTCAGCAGCGACTCGCTGATCGGCGCGCCGGTCGCGATCGGCGGCAGCGGCAGTCCGGCCAAACTCGTCGACACCAATCCCACAGCGTTCTGGTCCAGCCAGATCTATTTCGGCCGGCTCACCTTTGGAACCGGCAGCGCCGCCATCGTCGGACCGCGCAACTTCCGCATGCATTCGCGGTGGCTCGATCTCAACCGCATCTACACGAGCGATCAGGCACTGACGCAACCCGCCGCGAGCGTCGGCTGCTGCTTCCAGACCTGCGTTCCGTACGATCAGGTGACCTGGCCGGCCGACGGAAATTCGGCGCTTGCAGCGCAGCTGAAAACGGCCGCGTCGCAATCGCCGGCCCTCGGCATCATGGTTCGCTTCACGGCATACGTGAACGTCTACTTCCGGAACGGCGTCTTCAACGGCTCGAAGATTCGTCCGCGCACATACGAGGATCTGGCCAACGTGCTCGCCGACGCCTGGAACGCGTGGAACTCGAGCGGCGGCCAGGACACATCGCTGTTTTTCTCGAATCCCTGCTACAGCCACGTCGTTGGAACGCTCGGTGTCTGGAACCAGGGTGAAGTCGCATCTGCGCCGGCAGGACGCTACCTCTCCGCCGCCGGACAGGTAGCCGCGATCGCGCCACAGCCGCCATCGGCGATGAGGCGCGTCGGCTACCAGGCGGCCAGGATCGCCGCGGTCTCCGCCGCGCCCGCCGCGCCGCCCCTGCAGGTCACGCTCGGACCGATCGTCGCCAATGTCGACTACGACAAGCAACTCATCTCGCTCGACCTGAACAGCACGATGCCGGAGAACGGCACGCCCGGCGAGATGCCGTCCGACCTGAGCAAAGCCCACTTCGGTCCGCTCGACCTCGGCGTCAGCACCTACGCGGGCGGATTCACCTCCATCTACCAGATTCCCTACTCGCAATACGCCCGCGAGGCCTACGAAGCGAGCGCCGGCATCATCGACATTCCGTTCGCCGACACGACCATCGGATCCGGCGTTGGCGAGTTCCTGAAGAGCGGCACCCTGTCGATCCAGGTCCAGTCCACTCCGGCGCTGGCCGAACTGCAGTACAGCGCGCAGACCGACAGCCGCGGCATCTACATCAATGAAGGCGGCTCGGCCGATTTCGACATCACCGTCTACAACTTCGGCGCGCCAAGTCCGAACACGAACGTCATGGTGGCGCAGTACGACGCGAACCTTTCGCTCATTCCGACGAACGGCTCGCCGCTGGTGTATTTCAAGAACGGCGACGTCCGCAACCTGATGTCCGGCGGCACGACCACCGTCGTCACGACCTTGACGACCAATGCCGACGGCGTCGGCAACTGTTCGATCGGCTGGTCGCAGCCCGGCTTCGCGGTTTTGGCCTTCTTCCCATACTCCGGCGACCTCATCCCAGGTCCGCCGATCTCGCTTCTCGGACCATGTCAGACCACAAGCGGATCGATCACGTACGCGTTTTATACGACCGTTCGCGCGCTGCCGGCCGACGGCACGGTGCCGCAGCAGTTCGTCGATCTCTGGAACTCGACGAACGGCGACCAGACCCAGGCCTGGAACTTCATTTACACGAATATCCTCTACGTCTACGACATGCTCTTCAGCGTCATGCTCAAGTTCGTGAACCTCGGCAGCCAGAGCGCGTTCGCCGACGCCATCGACCCGATCTGGTCCGCGATCGCCGCGGAGAATGCAGTGGAAGGAACGACGGCCATGCCGGTCACGCGCGACCTCTCCGCGGGCAAGCGCCTGGCACTGCAACTGTGGATTTATCTGATCGCGAACGGTTACAAGGTTCCGGACTTCAACGTGAACTCAATCCCCCCCGGTTGGACGCCCTCCAGTTGACCCAGTACCACTTGATGACCGGCCGGATCGCCGCCGCACTGCTGCTGCTCGCTACCGCGCCGTTGCGCGCCGGCGATCCGCCGAAATTGAAAGGGGAGATCGTCGTCACCCCCGAGCGTGGCGCTGCGGAGCGCGACGCCGTCGCCGCCTCGGTCACCGTCATCACGCGCGAACAGCTGGACAAACTGCCGGCGCAGTCGCTGGCCGAAGTCGTCAATGCCGTGCCGGGGATCACCATGGATTTCGACGCCGAGCCGGCGGGTGCGCCGATGATCACGTCGCGCGGATTCTTCGGCGGCGGCGAGAACGAGTACGTCAAGCTGCTCGTCGACGGCGTTCCGGCAGGCGACGTCGAGTCGGGTCTGATCGACTGGCGGCACATTCGTACTGCCGACATCGAACGCATCGAGATTGTTCGCGGGCCTGGCTCATCGCTCTACGGCGACTCGGCCATGGGCGGCGTCATTTCCGTCTTCACGCGCGGCGCCGCGGCGGCAAGCGGCGCGGACGGTGAGGTCCGCCTGACCGGCGGCACGCTCGGAACACGCGACGCGGACGTCAATTTTCGCGACGACTTCGGGCCGCTGCACCTCGGCATCGATGCGCTCAGCGCGTCGACGGACGGTTATCGCGACCACTCCGCTTCGCGCGACCGCGGCGGCGATCTCTCGCTCCAGCACCTCGGCACAAACAGCCGGCTGCAACTCCTGGCCTCGCTGTCGTCAAAAGACCGCGAGGAACCAGGCCCGCTGCTCTCTTCCGAACGGGCCGCCGATCGCCGCTCGTCGAACCGCGCCTTCCGCTTCGACCGCGAACAGACCGATCGCCGCCGCCTCGCGCTCAGCTACGACACGTTCGGGACGCTTCCGATCCGCGCCGTGGTCCACGGCAGCGACCGCAACACGGACTTTCCGCGCACGCTGCTCCTCGCGCCGAACTTCGGCAGCACGCTGTTCCGGCGCGTCGATACAAACAGCATCGCCGGTACTTTCGAAATCGCGCACGACTGGAAGAACGCTTCGATCCGCGCCGGCACCGATCTCGATCGCGCCTCGCTGCGCGGCGATTACGCGAGCGTCACCGGTTCCGGCGCGCGCGGCGCAACCGTGGCGATGGCAAACGTTCATCGCAACGCCACCGCGTTCTTCACGACGGCTGATTGGCAGGTCCTGGAACGCGTCCGAATCAGCGCCGGCATCCGTCACGACTCGATCGTCGACGGATCCGCTCACAGCAACAGCAAGTCCGCGTGGTCGCCGCGTTTCGGCGCAACGTTCCGCCTCAGCCCATCGAGCGACGCCAATCCGATCGTCGCCTTCGTCCAACTCGCCCGCGCCTTCAAAGCGCCGACTCTCGACCAGCTCTTCGATCCGCGTCCTTTCCCAGGTCCCGGCGGCAGCACCTTCACCGTCTCCAATCCCGCGCTCCTCCCGCAGCGCGCGCGCAACGCCGAAATCGGCGTGAGCCGCAACATGCCGGCGATCGCATGGAACGTCAGCGCGTACCGGATGAACGTCACCGACGAAATCGATTTCGATCCGACCTTCTTCACCTATCGAAACATCGGCAGCAGCCGCCACACCGGCGTCGAGGCGATGACCGATCTCCGCTCGACCCCACGGATCCAGCCGATGCTCACGTACGCGTGGACTCACGTGGCATCTACCGGCAATCCCGGCCAACAGCTCAAGAACATCCCCGAGCATGTCGCGCAGCTCTATCTCCGCACGACGCTCCCCCGCTCCATCACCGCCACGCTCGCCTTTCGATGGGAACACACCCGCTTCGCCGACGACGATGGCAACTTCCCACTCCCCGACGTCCACACCGTCAACGCCAAACTCTCCCGCTCCTACGGCCGCGTGCGCGTCGACCTCGACGCCCTGAATCTCTTCGATGCGAAGTACTCCTACGTCGCCTCAATCCTCAACGACTTCCGCGGCCGCCCTAACGTCCTCGAGTTCCCCGCCCCGGGCCGAACCGCGAGGGTTACGGTGGCGTGGAGGTATTGAGACCTCGCCGATCACGATAAGAGGAGAGCCGCGACCGAGTTCCATCCCTACCCCGTCCGTAGTTCGACACCTATTCGAGTCATCGTCCCGCCAGGGCGTAAGGGGTCAGGTCCGAAGTTGGAAGTGAAGGTTCGGACGCGCTTCGTTGCGCGCTTTGGGCACTTCCAACTTCGGACCTGACCCCTCTGGGTTACGTGCCGGACGGACGACGGAAGCTCGGCCAACCCGTCCAAATCGATATCAAACGGAGCTATCTGGCTGTCGGCATTCGACATATGGGCAGCACAACGGGTGATTACGACTGATCCGCGGGTCACATCGATATCAAACGCGGTGATATCGAATATCAAACGCGGTGATATTGAATATCAAACGCGGTGATATCGGATATCACCCAGGTGTGACATCGATATCAAACGCGCTGCTATCGATATCAGCGCCTGACCCGTCGATATCAGGCGCGCGACGCATCATGCGACCTCGGAATGCGTCGGTATCAGAGCTGGTCCCATGAATGGGACGGCGGCAGCGATCGATCTGCGACGCAGTGACACGAATCGGCTAGCGTTCGATCTGCGTTATCTGCGGATAAACCTTTCATCCAGCAGCCGGCCACGCCATTGCCTCGGCGAAGCCCGGCAGCGCCGCCGCCTTGTCCAAACGTTCCACGAAGCGGCAGCCGTTTAATCACCAAACGACGCGATAACTTCGACTGCACGATGAACATCGCCGGCGTTGTTCGCCAATCCAATCGAGGCGCGAACCGCCCCAACCGTAGTGTTCGCACATTCGGCAAAGCGTTCGGGCGTGAACTCGTCGCCGAGGCTCGCGAAGCACGTCGTGAGGCGCGATGCATCGAGGGCGAAGGCGGACTCGGATGCGCCGGGATTGCAGAAGCAGCCGCCGCGAAGAGAAACGTTCGCGCGGCGGGCACGGGTTTCCACGAGCGCGTATGGGATCGGCGTGCCCGTGCGATCGCAGACGTTGAAGGCGACGGCGCCGCCGCATGCGCTTCGACCGCGCGGTCCGTAGATGCGGACGAGTGGCGTGCCGTTGTCGTGGCGGAGCGCGCGCAGGTCGTCGATGAAATCGCGCGTTAGTCCCTGCACATGCGCCGTGAGCTGCGGCATCCCCGCTTCGTCCAGCAGATCGAATCCGGCGTCGAGAGCGGCGATGCTCAGAAAGTCCGGCGTGCCGTCTTCGAAGCCTTCGTGCCGCGAACGAAGGAGATGGGCATCGGCGGCCACCGACGCATACATCACCGTTCCGCCGGCAAACCACGGGCGGCACAGACGGGAGAGCGCGTCGCGCCGCGCCACGAGCGCACCGAGGCCGGTCGGATAGCCGAAGAGTTTGTAGAACGAGAGCGCCGCGAAATCGGCGGGACATCGGCGGAGGCTCAGTGCATGACTCGGGATGAATGCAGCGGCGTCGAGCAGAACGTCGAAGCCGAGGGCGTGCGCTTTCGTGACGAGATCGAGCGGATGCTGGACGCCGGAAAAATTCGACTGCGCCGGAAACGCGACCAGCCCTTCGCCATGCAAGGACGCCTCGGCCAGCAGCAGTTCGGCATCGAGCAGGCGCAGATCACGATCGAGCGGAAGATAGTGGACCGGTGCGCCGGCGCGCCGCGCGTATTCGCGGATGCCGTTCACCGAGTTGTGGTTGTCCGCCGCCAGAAAACATCCCCGCTCCTTCGAAAACGGATACGCCTCGGCGACGAGCTTGATGGCGGCGCTGGTGTTCGCGGTAAAGATGACGTCATGCGTGGTCTCGTCGACGTCGAGAAATCGCAGCAGCCGTCGCCTTGCGTTGTCGATGACCTCGGTGCTCGCGCGCGACGGCGAGGAATCAGAATGCGGATTGCCGAAGATGCCGCCGCGAAGAATTTCGTGATGCGCGCGAAGCTGCGAGTCGCCGTACAACGCGCTGCCGGCGTAATCGAGATACGCGTGATGCTGCGCGTCGAGCCGGCTGAACTCGCGGTCGCGCAGCTCGTCGAAAAACGTGCGCGTGTCGATTCGCGCCGCGCTCAACATCCCCGCCTCCGCACTGATGATGCGTTTGCGCGCACGGCCGGAAGTTTGTCGACAACGCGCGGCACGCCTCCGAAGTAGCGGCTGACGACGCTGGCGCGTTGAAAGGCGATGTGCGCCGACGGCGACGCGTCGGCGGTGATCGTCGGATTCATCACCTCATCGATCCACGCCTGAATTCCGCCGCGAAGGATGTAGACGTTTTTCGCGTGAACGGAGCCGCCTGCGACGAGAACGACTGTGTCGTCCGGCGCGAACGTCGTCGTCGATGTGAACCGCTCCGCGCGCGGAAGGTGGTACTCATCGAACTCTGCCTCGCTTCGCGTATCAATGACGCGCAGATTCGGTTTGCGATCGCGGATCCACTCCGCCAACTCGACGGGCGCGACGCTCTGCATCGCAGGCGCCTTGCCGGCGAACAGCGCCAGCACGCCGAGGATCGCGGCTGCCGCGGCGAGTGTGCGTCTCACGCGCGCTTCTCCAGTCGTTCCGCGAACTGAAAAGCGATCAGCGCCATCCCCACGACGCCGCAGACGGCGACGCCGTACGGAATCCGCAGCAGCTCCGGCAACGTCAGCGATCCGCGTGCGGTGCTTTCGTAGAAATGACGCAGCGGCGCGAATGCGAGTCCCGTTACCAGTACGCCGGCGAACATCCCCAACATCACCATTACGCCGTCCCCGCGACCGGTCGCCGCCGCCACGCACGAGGTGCCGGGACACAAGCCCGCGACGACGAAGCCGACGCCGAAGAGCAGACCTCCGGCGAGCTGCGGCAGAAGAAACGTCTCAGGCAAGAACACCTGCGAGAGGTCGAGGATGCCGAGGCGCGATAGCCAGAAAGCGCCGAGCATCGCCGTGACGATCGCGCTGAACATCACTTTGAAGACAGTGAGGTCGGTGAGGTAAAACTGCCCCGCGAGTTTCGGCGCGCTTCCGAGGCCGGCGCGCTCGAGCGTCCAGCCGAAGGCGATGCCGATCAGGACCGCGATGACGAGCGGATTCATCGCCAGGCCCTCTTCACGAACGGCGCGAAGACATACGCGCCGGCGAATGCGGCGATCATGAAGAGCCACGCTCCTGCGCTCAGCAGCGCGCCGCCGGTGAGCGCGAGGCCGCTGGTGCAGCCGCGCGCGAGAACGGCGCCGATCCCCATCACGATGCCGCCTGCGAACGCGATTGCGACCCGCGACGATCTGCTGACGCCGGCTCCGCGTTCGACGAGCCCGCGCAGTCGTCCG
>DATART010000067.1:0-1853 GCA_036264035.1 Thermoanaerobaculia bacterium
GCCGACGTCGACCATGGAGATGCCGCCGGTGTCGTCGAGATGGGAAAAGTCGGTAGGCATGTGGGTAGTAGATTAGTCGATTCGTGGATTAGAACCGCTGCGACCGCCATCGAATATCATTCGCCGATGCTGAAACCGGAACCTCCTCTTGTGGGTTCTGCAGATCCTCGCCGCGCTCCTGTACCTGGCCTCAGGTGTCATGAAGGTCTTCATGCTCGACAAAGTGCGCGAAGGCGTGAAGTCGTTTGATGCGTTGCCGCCGGAAGGCTGGAAGGCCCTCGGCATCCTGGAGCTCGTATGCGCGGTCGGACTGATCGTCCCCGACGCCCTCCATTGGCACCCGCCGCTTACCGTCCTGGCCGCGGCCATCCTGGCGGTCGAGACTCTCGTGTTCGTCGGGGTACACGTCAAGTATCGCGAAGTCACGCCGACGATCATGAGCGCCGTGCTGGGTCTACTCCTGGCGTTCATCGCGTACGGCCGCATGGTCCTGAAGCCGATCTTCTGACCACTAGCCACTGACCGCTGACCACTCTTCCGCCGTATTCACATTCATCAGCGGCTCGCCCCCAAAGATCTTCCGCAGTTTATCCTCGGCCAGAATTTCGGCTTCCGATTCCGACGCAAGTCCGCGCAGATCGTATCGCTTTGCTGCGATGCGCTCTTCGATGCGAGGCAGGAGCCTGGAGTCATAACCGGCGCAGAGCATTTGCGTTTTGCCGCTCCAGACTGGCGCGAGCAGCAACGCGGACGATGATTCGAATCGCTCGCGCAGATAGCGAAGGATCGTCGCGGTGATCAGTGGATAGTCGACGGCGAGGATGAAGCATCGCTCGCGTGCGTGCTCGAGCGCACGTGCGACACCGAAGACGGGGGCTTGGTCGTGGTGTGGACCTTCGTAGATCGTTCCGATCGATGCGGCTGCGGCGCCGTTTCGCTGCACCGCGATTACGACCTCGAAAACCTCGGCGGCGACAGCAGCAATGCGGTCGAGAAACAACTCCTCTTTCGGGCGTCCCATCCGCCGCGACCGGCCGCCGATGAGGATGTAGCAGTTCATCGGCGGTAGCTCCGCGCGAGGTCGTCGATATCCGCGCCCATGCGATACGCGAACACCGTCCGCCAGTTGTGCACGGCTGTGCGGACGAGCCCTTTGCGCAGGAAGCGGCGCCCCGAGGTGGTCACGGTCATCGGAAGAATCGTCGTAAGTCCGCGGCGTTTCATGCGGATCGCGAGCTCGTAATCTTCCATCAGCGGCAGCTCCTTGAAGCCGCCGATTCCGAGAAACGTTTCGCGGCGAATGAATTGGGCCTGGTCGCCCCACGGGCAGCGGCTGATTCGTGTGCGGAGGTTGATCGCCGCCGCCGCGAAGGCGAGTCGCCGCGATGGTTCGATGAAGCGGATTCGAAATCCTCCAAAGTCCGCATGTTTCAGCGTCTCTTCGACCGCGTCTGCCGCGCCGGCGGGAAGGCGGGTATCCGCGTGCAGAAAGATGAGCGTGTCATGCGTTGCCGCCTGCGCGCCGAGGTTCGACTGTTTCGCGCGCATGCGATCGGTGAGAAGGACTCGCGCACCCGCGGCGGTTGCGTGCCGCGTCGTGCGATCGTCGCTGCCGCCATCGGCGACGATCACCTCATTCGCGCCGGCCGCGAATGCGGATTCGACGGCGCCGGCGATCCAGTCCTGTTCATTGAGGGTCGGGATGATGACCGACACGGAGATCATGCGAGATCCCACGGTGCGACCTCAAAAGCGACCCGATTTGTCATGCTCAGAGGAAGAGCCGAGTGATTACGGTCGCGCGCGAAGGCGCGCTCGGCAATGCAGCCCCGCGCTCTGCGCGGGGGAAGCGA
>DATART010000072.1:0-10945 GCA_036264035.1 Thermoanaerobaculia bacterium
CCCGGCGTGCTGCGCCACGTGATGACAGAGAACGGCCGCGCGCTGATGACGACGATTTACCCGTTTCGCGCCGACGCGTATCTGACCGAAATCTATGCCGGGCTGCTCGCCGTCCTGCTCGCGATCGCCGGCGTTTTCGCGGGAGTGCGCGGACGCTGGCTGTTCCTCGGCACGGCGACAGCGAGCATCATCGTCGCAACCGGCGAACACACGCCGCTGCTGCGCATTCTTTACGACACCGGCCTCTTCTCCGCCATCCGCTTTCCGGAGAAGTTCCTCCTCACCGCCGCGTTCGCGATCGCGGTCTGGAGCGCGATCGTCTTCGATCGCCTGCTCGCCGGCGACCGGCGCGTGATCCGCTGGGCGTTCGGCCTGGCGGTCCTCTGGCTGCTGATCTCGATCCCTCTGCTGCTCAATTTCGACGACAAGCGCTACTTCGGCATCAACTGCGTGCGCGCCGCGATCATCGCCGCATGGTTTTGGCTCATGCGGCGCGGGAGCTCGCACGCAATCGGGATCATCGGCGTCGCTCTCCTCGCCGCCGATCTCTGGTACGGCACGCTCAACGCCGTGCCGCGCGCGCCGCGCGAGTTTTTCAATCCGCCGCCCGTCCTCGCGGCCGTCGATGCATCGCAGCCGTACCGCATCTTCAACGAAGTTGCGTGGCAGGGATGGGAAGGCGATCCGGTCGTGAATCAGATCTTCGACGTTCCGCCCGGCCCAGGTTTGTGGTGGCTGATGCGCAACAGCGCGTTCCCGGAAATCGCCGCGATGCGCGGACTGCCGATGGCGATGGAGGACGACATCGACCTGACCTCGCTCACGAACAGCGACGACTTTCGCCAGGCATTCAAAGGAGCGCGATCGACGCATCTGCCCGACGCCGACGCGCCGTACGCACGCATGTCGAATGTCGGCTGGCGTGTGCGCTTGCGTCCGTTCGACGACGCGCTACGCCAGCAGATTGTTGCCGACGCGAGCAAGGCGATGCCCGCCGAAATTGTGCCGGTGCCGCGCGCCGAACGCTATTCATTCGCCGGCCGGCTCGAGCGCGCTCCGGATCCCGGCGGATTCCGCTACGCCGTCGATCGCAACGCCGCGGATACGACCGTCGCCTACATCGCCGCCGAACCGTTCGCCCCCGCGATCGCACGCGTGACGCGCGTCCGCGAGACTGCCAACAGCGCCGCGATCGACGTCGTCTCCTCCGGCCGCGCCTTCCTCGTCGCCAGCGTGACGGGACATCGCTACTGGTCCGCAACGATCGATGGCCATGCCGCGCCGCTCATCGCCACAAACATCGCGTACCAGGGATTAGTCGTTCCCGCCGGCACGCACACGATCGCGATGCAGTATCGCAATCCGTTCGTGCCGATCGGCGGGGCAGTGTCGTTGCTGACGCTGATCGCGTTAGCCGCCGCCGCGTGGCGCAGCCGGAATTGACCGTTGGTCGATTGCAACCTGCAAGCGAACGTCGTCGCGCGCGAAGGCGCGCTTCACAACTCAGCCCCGGGCTCTGCCCGGGGAACGCAAGGACCGCGTGGTTCGCGGCCGCGGAGGCGGCCGCAACAAAAATTCGCGCGAACCGTTGTGGTGGCCGCCTCCGCGGCCACGCGGCAGAATGCCGTCCTTCCACCCCGCGCCGAGCGCGGGGCTGCATTGTGAGGCGCGCCTCCGCGCGCGTTACCGCTCCATCGCGCTTCACGCGCGCCGCATCGACGAACTTACAATGGCGCGCCATGAAACGCCTTTTCGCGCTCCTTCTTTTCATCGCCGCATCCGCCTCGGCGCGCAGCATCACCGAGAAGGATCTTTTCAAATTCAACTGGATCGGTGATCCGCAGCTCTCGCCGGACGGCTCGCAGGTCGCGTTCGTCCGCGTCACCGTCGATGAGAAGAAGGACACATACAACACCGCCATCTGGTCGGTGGCCACGCGCGCGGGGGCGGAGCCGCGGCGCATCACGAACGGACCGCGAGACGCTTCGCCGCGCTGGTCGCGCGACGGCAGGCTGCTCGCGTTCACGCGCTCCATCGACAAGGACGGCAAGCCGCAGCCATCGCAGATCTGGATCCTGCGCTTCGACGGCGGCGAGCCGCACGTTCTCACGTCGATGGCGAAGGCGGTCGAATCGATCGCCTGGTCGCCATCGTCGAACACGATTGCGTTTACCGCAACGACGAAGCCGGAGGACATCGACAAGAAAGAGGAAAAAAAGAAGGACGACGAGCACGAGAGCGACGTCCGCGTCATCAATCAGGCCGTCTACCGCGCCAACGGCGCCGGATATCGCGACGCCTCGCGCGATACCCACATCTGGACGATCGACGTTTCCAACGACGACACCGCGAAGCCGAAGCAGCTCACGAGCGGCGAGTTCGACGAGCGCGACATCACCTGGAGTCCGGACGGCTCGCGCATCTTCTTCACCTCGAATCGCGTGGCCGAGTCGTACTACGACCGGCGTGACACCGACCTTTACGCGATTCCCGCCGGCGGCGGCGCGTTGACGAAGGTCGCCGACATCGAAGGTCCGATCGGCGCCTACGCGGTGAGCCCGGACGGCCAGTGGGTGGCATTCGGCGGCGAGATCAACAATCCCGTGCATTCGTACGATCAGCCTGACCTCTGGCTCGCTTCGACCACTCCCGGCTCGACGGCGAAGAACCTCACCGCGTCGTACGACTACGACGTCCTTTCCGGCGTCGGCGGCGATCAGCGTGCGCCGCGCGCGGGCGGCGGGGGAGGGCGTCCGGTCTGGAGCGACGACGGCAAGTCGATCATCGTCGTCGCCGCGGAAGAAGGACGCGTCAACTTCAAACGCATCGATGCCGCCACCGGCGCGATCACGCCGATGACTACCGGCAATCACGACATCCAGAGCTACTCCATCCACGGCGGAAAGACGGTCGCTCTCGTTTCGACGCCGACGATCATCGGCGACCTGTATCTGGTCGGTGACGATGGCGCCATGACCCGGCTGACCGACGTCAATCACAAGCTGATGTCCGAGCTCACGCTCACCGAGCCGGATGAGCTTTGGTACACGAGCTTCGACGGCAAGAAGATTCAGACGTGGATTCAGAAGCCGCCCGATTTCGATGCTTCGAAAAAGTATCCGCTCATTCTCAACATCCACGGCGGACCGCATTCGGCGTACGGCTACACCTTCGATCACGAGTTTCAGTGGATGGCCGCGAAAGGCTACGTCGTCCTCTATCCGAACCCGCGCGGCTCCACGTCGTACGGCCAGGATTTCGGCAACATCATCCAGTACCACTATCCCGGCGACGACTTCAAAGATCTCATGGCGGGCGTCGACGCCGCCGTGGCGAAGGGCTACATCGATCCAAAGAAACTCTGTGTCACCGGCGGCAGCGGCGGCGGACTTCTGACCGATTGGGTCGTCACGCAGACCGATCGCTTCGCCGCCGCGGCCGCGCAGCGCGACATCGCCGACTGGGCCACCTTCTGGTACACGGCCGACTTCTCACTGTTTCAGCCGACGTGGTTCCGCAAAGCGCCGTGGGAGGATCCGGCCGACTACGCGGCACGCTCACCAATCACCTACATCGATCGTGTCAAGACGCCGCTCATGCTCATCCTCGGCGAAGCCGACTACCGCACGCCGCCGATGGCCGGCGGCGAGATGATGTTCCGCGCCCTCAAGTACCGCCACATCCCGACGGTCATGATCCGCTTCCCCGACGAGTCGCACGAACTGTCGCGCAGCGGCAAACCGTGGCATCGCATCGAACGCCTTCAGCACATCGTCGGCTGGTTCGATCACTGGGTCATGGGCGTGCCGAAGCCGGAGTACGAAGCGGGGCTGCGCAAATAAGGGTGTGGATTAAAGGGTGTGGGGAGTGGGGAGTGGGGTGTGGGGTGTGGGGGATCTCAACGGTCATCCTGACGGTGATCCTGGACAGTTTGACGGTATCGAACCCCGTCGAACAGTGATTGCAGGAAGCGTTGGCGGCGGCGAGTGCGACGGTTGCGTCCGTTTCTCGGCCGGCTGGGCGCAACCCGAGGGCATAACACGATCAGGCGTAAGGAATCTCTGCGGTCGCTTGAGGCTGTCGCATGCAACGCGAGCGGCTCTGGCGATATCGCGTCAGGCCCTCGCATGCAAGGCGAGCGGCTCTGGCGATATCGCGCCAGGCCCTCGCATGCAACGCGAGCGGCTCTGGCGATATCGCGCCAAGCCCTCGCATGCAACGCGGGCGGCTGACGCGATATCGCGTCAGGCCCTCGCATGCAACGCGAGCGGCTCTGGCGATTTCGCGTCAGCCCCACGCATGCAACGCGTCGGGCTCTCGCATGAATATCAGGAGCCTCTGATATTCATTCCAAATTCAACGTATTTTTCAGCTCCGTTGTCCTCAGATCAGGACAGGCTACGCGCCGAACGGGCCTTGGCGCATCGTGCGTCCCGAGGGGTCAGGTCCGAAGTTGGCGGACGAGCGCGAGAATGAGGTCGAGCGCGGGACTGAAGCCGCCGGAGTTGCGAAGGCGAACATACGAAACGGGATTGAGAAAATAGGGAGTGGGGTGTGGGGGGGGTGGGGTTGGGATGTTTCTATCTCCCACTCCTCACTCCCCACTCCCCAAGAATTACTTCGCGTCCGGGAACGTCACCACCTTGTTCTCGATCGGCTTCACCGTCTTGAGGTAATCGTAGATCGCGCCGAGGTCGTTTTCGCTCATGCCGGAGAAGGCGAGCCATGGCATGACCGTGTTGCGGCCGGGAGGCGCGACGGGCGCGCTGTTGGCGTCCATCGACGCGAACGACTTGAAGCGGCCGATGAACTCTTGCTTCGTCGCGTGGGACATGTACGAGCCGGCGGGCGTCAGATTGGCCGTGTAGTTGCGGCACCACATTCCCTTCATCTCCCATCCGCCGGCGAACGGTTTGTCGGCCACGAGCGCGTTGTGATCGTCGTGCGGCGTGTGGCATTCGTAGCAGCCGCCGATCGTGGCCAGGTACTTGCCGTAGGCGACGCTGTTGTGCGGATCGGGCGTAACCACCGCGCTCTCGACCGGCTTCGGAGCGAACTTGATCATCAGGTTCACCGGGAAATCGATGTGCTTGTCGGGCACGCCCTTGTGAATCGGCTTGAGCGTGCGGAGGTAGACGACGACCGACTTCACGTCCTCGTCGCTCATGCTGCGAAAGTGTTCATACGGCATCATCGGGAAAAGCGCGTCGCCCTTTTTGTCGATGCCTTCGCGCACCGCGCGGATGATCTCGCCGTCGGTCCAGTTGCCCAGTCCGAATTCCGTGTCCGAGGTGATGTTCTGGGCGGCGACGACACCGGGGAAGCCGATGTTCTTGTCGAAAATCAGCCCGCCCTCTCCTTCAGTTCCCGGTTTCACGGGCACGCCGAATTTGATGACGTGATCGGAATGGCAGTCGAGACATGGCGACACGTGTTCGACCAGGTACTTCCCTCGGGCCATGCGCTCCGGCGTGGCCTTCACTTTTTCCGCGGACGCCGGCCGCGAGGCCGGCTTCTTCGCCATCAGCCAGATCACGGCGATGCCGATCAACGCCACGACGACTAACACAACTCCGCCGACGATCTTGAAAAAGGTCTTCATCTATCCCTCTCCGAGTTGAACGATTTTGGACATTTTACGGGACAATTCGCCGAATGGTTCTCTCCGCAATCCTTCTCGCCGCCACATTGCAGACAAAGGTCGCGTCCGTCGCGAAGATCTACGACCGCAACTACGCGAAAAAGCTCGTGCCGATGCTCACCGAGGTGATCACCTTTCCGACGACGCAGTTCGATACGGAGGGACACGCGGCGCAAAAAGCGTGGCTCGCGAAAACCGCGCACGACCTCGGCTTCACCTGGCGCGATGCTGGATTGATCAGCGAGATCGAGTTACCCGGTCCGCCGGACGCGCCGGTGCTCGGCTTGATGGTGCATGGCGACGTCCAGCCGGCCGAACCCGATGCGTGGTCCTTCTCGCCATTCAGCGGCAAGGCCGACGAGACATACGTCTACGGCCGCGGATCGGCGGATGACAAAGGTCCGCTCGTGCAGGCGCTGCTGGCAATGAAGGCGCTGTCGGACTCCGGCATCAAGGGGACGCACACCGTGCGGCTGCTCGTCGGCAGCGACGAGGAATCGAACAACACCGACGTCACCGAGTATCTGAAGACGCATCAGCCGCCCGACTACACACTGGTGCTCGACTCAGAGTTTCCGGTCGTCGTCGGCGAGAAGGCGTGGAACTCACTGTCATTGACGACGGATGCGAAATCCGAACGGCCCGGCGTCACGAAGCCGTACGGCGTTTCATTCATCGACGCCGGATTGTCCGCCAGCATCGTTCCCGATCGCGCCGAGGTGAAGCTGCTGTGGAAAGGCGAAGGGGCGGCGAATTGGGAGCCGGTGATCGCGGCGGTGAAAGCCGCGAAACTGCCGCCTGACACGCGCATCGCCACGCAGGCGATCGGGGAGACGTTGCGCATCGTCGCCTACGGCCATTCGTCACACGCCGGCGTGAATCTCGAAAGCGGCCGCAACGCGATGGTGGCGCTCGCGCGCGCACTGGATGGATTGCTGCCAACCGGCGGCGCAGACGATCTCCTCGCCTTCGTTCGCACCGCCGGCACCGATATCTACGGCACCGGCCTCGGCATCACCGACAGCGATCCGCTCTGGGGCCGCTATGCCGTCAACATCGCGACGATCAAACCGAACCAGGCCGATCCGAAACTCTCGACGCTGACCATCAACATCCGCCGCACGCCGCCGCGCACCGGTCCGCAACTGAAGGCGAAGATGGAGGATCTCGTGGCCGCGTTCAATCAACGCACTGGGGCGTCTCTGACGCCGACCGGCTTCTACGATGACGAGCCGCTCGCGTTCGATCCGAATTCGAAACTCGTTCGGCGCCTGCTCGCCGATTACGCCGCGGCGACCGCGACGAAGAATCCGAAGCCCGCGATTTCCGGCGGCGGAACGTACGCAAAGAGACTCCCGCACTCGATCGCCTTCGGCATGTGGTTCCACGACAAGCCGTACCCGGGCCACGACGTCGATGAGAAAAATCCGATCGCCGATCTGCAGAAGGGGACGAAGGTGCTGATTCACGCGCTGGTCGATATCGCCACGGGTCCGAGGATCGAGAACGCGTTCAAGCCATAACAGCGGCGGAAGCCGCGCGAAAAACGCCGGCGGCGTTTCGTATGGTAGCCGGTGGTCGCGTGCGAAGCACGAGACCACCGGATCCGGATGCGCGCGTTAATTTTCCGACCGCGGCAGCGGTCGCGGAGGGAATTCACGCCGCCTGGTATTTGATACGCGACCCCTGACCGGGGTCGGAAAAATTGGCGTCATCGTGAACCGGTGGTCGCTCGCTTCGCTCGGACCACCGGCTACCGTACGTGACGCCATCCGGCGTCGATGCGCGGCTAATGCCCGTTGCGCTGCGCGGCGCGGAAGGCGATGCCGTTCTGCAATTCGCCGACGACGCGGTCGAGGCCTTGATTGCTCTGCAGCGCGACGTGTTGCGCGTACTCATCGCAGACGGGGCAGAGCTGGCGATTGAGGTCGGCATCCGGAACGCGGCTACCACACAGTCGACAAGTGGAGTCAGCGTTCGATGCCATGTGTGACATTGTAGCATTCGGCGTGCCCGCGGCCCTCCGTCGCGCGTTGCACGACACGAAAAAACCATGGCTACCAATCTCAGGAAAGTCGTCATCGTCGGACGCCCGAATGTCGGCAAGTCGACGCTCTTCAACCGGCTGGCCGGCAAACGCCGCGCGCTCACGCACGACATGCCGGGGATGACGCGCGACCGCCTCACCGACATCGTCACGCTCGATGACGGACGCCGTTACGAGCTCACCGATACCGGCGGACTCGAGTACGGCGACTCGCCGATGTCCGCGTTCGCGGGTGAGATTCGCGATCAGGCCCGCCGCGCGCTCGACACAGCCGACTTCATCCTCTTCGTCGTCGATGGTGCCGCGGGTGTGCTGACCGAGGATCGTGACATCGCGCAGGAGCTGCGATCCGCCGCCAGCCGCACGCTGCTGCTGGTCAACAAAGTCGATCGCCGCGATGCCGAGGAGAACGTGCCCGAGTTTTACGAGCTCGGCTTCGAACGAATGCTGCCGCTTTCCGCCGAGCACGGCGAGGGGATTGACGAGCTGTTCGACATCATCGGCGAGATCGTTCCGGCCGATTCGGCCATCGAGGTCGACGAGGATGACCGCGGCCCGATCCGCATCGCCATCATCGGGCGCCCCAACGTCGGCAAGTCGTCGCTGCTCAACCGTCTGGCGGCGGAGGAGCGCGCGGTGGTATCGCCGATCTCAGGCACCACGCGAGATGCCATCGACATGGAGATCGAGCGCAACGGGCAGCAGTACCTGATCATCGACACCGCGGGAATCCGACGGAAGGGAAAGACGCACGACGAGGCGGAGAAGTTGTCGGTGATCTCCGCGCGCAAAGCGATCGAACGTTGCGAGATCGCGCTGGTGATGATCGACGCCGAGGACGGCGTGACGGGGCAGGACGCCACGGTCGCAGGCTATGCCGAGGATGCAGGCAAGGCGGCCATGCTCCTGGTCAACAAGTGGGACGCCGCCGCGCACGCGCAGGACGACTACAAGAAGGTGGAAGAGGAGATCCGCTTCAAGCTGAAGTTCCTCCCGTACGCGCCGGTGGAGTTCATCTCCGCGAAGACGGGCCGCCGCGTCGAAAAGATCTTCCCGAGCATCGACACGATCGTGGCCGGCTACCGCAAACGTTTCGGGACATCGGAGCTGAACCAGATCCTCGAAAAAGCGATCGCAGGCCACCAGCCTCCGGCAATCAAAGGCAAGCCGCGCCGTTTCTACTACACGACGCAACTCAAAACGCAGCCGACGACGATCGCGCTGTTTTCCAACACCGACGAGCCGCTGCATTTCTCGTATCGGCGATATCTGGAGAATCAGTTCCGTGAAGGATTGGGACTCGTTGGATGTCCGATTCATCTCGTGCTTCGGGCGAGAAAAGGGATGAAGAAGGAGAGGTGAAAAGCGAAATGTTGAATGTTGAATGTTGAATAAAAAAACGAGGACAGGCCACATTCAACATTGAACATTCAACATTGAACATTCAACATTGAACATTCAACATTGAACATTCAACATTCGTCTTTTTACCTCGGAAACGCCTCCTTAACCCCGCCATCCACCGGCAGCATCGCGCCGGTCGTTTTCGCCGATCGCGGTCCAGCCAGAAACAGCGCCGCCTCCGCAACATCGTCCGCGGTGACTTCTGTTTTCAGCAGCGTTCGGTTCCGATAAAAGTCGGGGAGGTTCTCCGACGAGATCCCGTACGCGGTCGCTCGCATCGATCGCATTTCATCGCTCCAGAAACGTGAGCCGCCGAAGATTGCGTCGGGGTTGAGCATGTTCGCGCGGATGCCGAACTCGCCGCCCTCCAGCGCCACGATGCGGCACAACTGCGCCTCGGCGGCCTTGCTCACGCTGTACGCGCCGAACTCCTTCCCCGGCGCCGTCACGTTCTTCGACGCGTTGAAGACGATGCTGCCTCCGGTTTTCTGCTGCTTCATGATCCGCAGCGCCGCGCGCGCGACGAGGAAGTGTCCGCGCGCGTTGACCGCGAAGGCGCGGTCCCAATCGGCAGCGGGGAGGACGTCGAGACTGCCGAAGGATGAAATGCCGGCGTTGCTGAGGATGATGTCGACGCCGCCGTATGCGGCGATCGTTTCCGCATACGCGCGCTCGACGTCCTCTTCGCTCGACACATCGAGCCGCAGGGCGATCGCCCGACGCAATCCGTGCTTTGCCACGATTCCGTTCGCGACTTCCTCCGCCAGCGCGACATCGACGTCGGTCACGACCACGTGCGCGCCTTCCTCGGCGAAGCGTTCCGCGCACGCGCGGCCGATGCCACTGGCGGCACCGGTGATGATAGCGACCTTTCCCGCCAGCTCTTTTTCCTTCGGCAGCAGCGTCAGTTTGTAGAGCTCCAGCGGCCAGTACTCCGCGTGAAACGCATCCTCATCGTTCAGCGTCTCGTAGCCGCCCGCGCCTTCGGCGGATTCGATGATGCGCATCGTGTGGCGGTAGATGTCGCGAACGATGCGCGCGGCGCGTGCGTCTTTGCCCGCCGTCCACATGCCCACGCCGGGGACGAGGACGACGCGCGGATGGGCGTCGAGCATCGCGAACTCACTCGGGTAGTTCTTGTAGTGCGCCGTGTAACGCTCGACGTAGTCGCTCAGCGATTTCGAAACATCGTCGCCCGCATCGAGAAACAGCGGAAAGCGTTTCGTGTACAGCAGGTGATCCGGCGTGGCCGGACCGATCTGCGTGATGCGCTTCGCATCGTCGCGGGCGAGAAAGCGCAGCACGTCGTCGCTGTTGTCGAATTCCAGAATGACCGATCGATTCGCGCCGAGGGCGCCGCGGATGACGGGGGCTACCGCCGTTGTCGGTTGTCGGTTGTCGGTTGTCGAAAAGGCGGTGCGGCTCGCGCGTCCCGCCAGATACGCTTCCGCCTGAGTCACCAACTCGATGTGCTTCTCGTACGCCTCGCGCGCCGATTCCCCCCACGTAATCAGCCCGTGGTTCATCAGCACGAGCCCCTCGGCATCCGGCTTCGACGCGAACGCGTCGGCGACGTCTCGGCTGAGCCGAAAGCCGGGACGAAGGTACGGAACCGTGATCACCGAATCGCCGAAACAGTCCCGAATCGTCGCCTCACGGCCGCGCGTATTCGTCAGCGCCAGGATCGCATCCGCGTGCGTGTGCAGTACGGCCCGGGCGGGGAGGAACGCGTGCAGAAGCGTCTCGATCGACGGGCGGCGGCTGGATGGATCGACAAGGCAGCGCGCGAGGTAATCGACCATCTCCTGATCGGACATTTCGCCGTCACGCGTGCGCAACGGCTCGATGTAGTC
>DATART010000075.1:0-5835 GCA_036264035.1 Thermoanaerobaculia bacterium
CCTCTTCGTCGCCGTCCTCGGCCATCCGTACGGTCCGAACGAGGAGCGCGGCATCTTTCGCTCCACCGACGGCGGCAAGACGTTTCAGAAAGTGCTGTACAAGAACGACCTGACCGGCGGCGTCGACGTCATCCTCGATCCTTCGAACGCGCAGACGGTCTACGCCGCGCTGTGGCAGGCGCAGCAGGGACCGTGGGAGAACGCGTATTTCGGCGGCCCGGGCAGCGGACTTTTCAAATCGACCGACGGTGGCACGACCTGGAACGAGTTGAAGAGCGGCTTGCCGTCGTCGGACGTCATCGGCCGCATCGGCATTGAAGTCTCGCAGTCCGATCCGAAGCGGCTCTACGCGATCTGCGGCGTCGACGCGAAATCGGGCGGCCTCTATCGTTCCAACGACGGCGGCGCCACGTGGTCCCGCGCGAATACGGACGAACGGATCTGGGGACGTCCCGGCGATTTCAACGAAGTGCGCGCCGATCCAAAGAACGCCGACATTCTCTACGTCGCGAATGTCGTCACTTGGAAGTCGACCGACGGCGGCAAGACCTTCGCGTCGTTCCGCGGTGCGCCGGGCGGCGACGACTATCACCGCGTCTGGATCAATCCGAACGACACGAAGACCATTCTCATCGCCTCCGATCAGGGCGCGATCGTGACGGTGAACGGCGGCGAGTCGTGGAGCTCCTGGTACAACCAGCCAACCGCGCAGATGTTTCATGTGAACGCCGACAACGGCTTTCCGTATCGCGTTTGCGGCGGGCAGCAGGAGAGCGGCTCCGCGTGCGTGGCAAGCCGCGGCGATGACGGCGCGATCACGTTCCGCGAATGGCATCCGGTCGGCGTCGAGGAGTATGGCTACGCCGTTCCCGATCCGCTCGATCCCGACATCATTTTCGGCGGCAAGATCAGCCGCACCGATCGCCGCACCGGCGAGACGAAGGACATCACTCCGAAGCCGCTGCGCAAAGGCAGCTACCGCACCGTGCGCACAGCGCCGGTCGTTTTCTCGCTGGCCGATCCGCACGCACTTTTCTTTGCGTCGAACACCGTCTGGAAAACGACGAACGGCGGCGAGAGCTGGACGGAGATCAGCCCCGACCTGACACGCAAAACGTGGACTGTTCCGGAGAGCGCGCGCGGCTACGTGAATACGCCGCAGACGAAGGTGACGCAACGCGGCGTGGTCTACGCGCTCGCGCCGTCGCCGCTCGACATCAACACGCTCTGGGCCGGCACGGACGACGGCCTGATTCACGTCACGCGCGACGGCGGCAAAACCTGGAGCGACGTGACGCCGCCCGAGCTGAAGCCGTGGGCGAAAGTGTCCGTCCTCGAGCCGTCGCACTTCGACGCGAACGAAGCGTATGCGGCGATCAACACGCTGCGTCTCGATGAGCTGCATCCGCACATCTACCGCACTCGGGATGGCGGCAAGACGTGGCAGCACGTAGTCGGCGGCATCGCCGATGGCGCCACGATCAATGCCGTCCGCGAAGATCCGAAGCATCGCGGCCTGCTCTTCGCCGGCAGCGAGACGCAGGTCTGGTTCTCCACGGACGACGGCGACTCGTGGCAGTCGCTACGCCAGAACATGCCGGCGTCATCGATCCGCGACATCGCCGTGCACGATGACGACGTGATCGCCGCCACGCACGGCCGCGGATTCTGGATTCTCGACGACATCGAGCCGCTTCGGCAGATTCGCGGACGGTCGTCCGAGGCGATGCTGTTCAAGCCGCAACGCGCGTTGCGGATTCGCTGGAACAAGAACACCGACACGCCGTTGCCGCCAGATGAACCGATGGGACAGAACCCGCCCGACGGCGCGGTCATCGATTACTACCTGCCGGCCGCGGCGGCAGGCGCGGTGACCCTCGAGATTCGCGACGCGGCTGGCGCCGTCATCCGCCGCTACGCCAGCACCGATCCCGCGCCGGCGCCGAAGGACGAAGGCAACATTCCGTGGTGGTGGATCCGTCCGATGAGATCACCGGCGTCGTCGGCAGGAATGCACCGCTTCACGTGGGACATGCGCTATCCGCCGGCAGCCGGGTCACGTAACGCCTATCCGATCGCCGCGACCCCGCACGACACCGCGCCCGCGCCGACGTCACCATGGGTCGTGCCCGGAACGTACACGATCGCGCTGATCGCGAACGGCAAGACGTACACACAGCCGCTGGCAGTGGCAATGGATCCGCGCGTGAAGACCTCGGCTGCCGACCTCCAGCAGCAGTTCGCGTTGTCGAAAGAGATGTACGACGACGTCGCGCAACTGGAGGAGATCAGCGGCCGCGTGCGCGGTTTGCGTGCACAGATGCGCGCCGCCACCGCGAGTGCCGATATCACCGCGTTGCGCAAGCAAGCCTCCGAGCTGGCGGGGGCGTCAGCCGAGGAGGATGACGAGGCGCCGCCGGTTGCCGCGCCCGATCACGAAACGCTGAGCAGTCTCACGCAATCGTTTCGCGCCCTCCTTCGCATGCTGCAGGAATCCGACGAGGCACCGACCACACAAGTGGTCGCTGCAGTCGAAGACCGCCGCCACGCCGTCGCTGAAATCCTCAGCCGCGCGCAGACCTTCGAAACCGCCGCGCGCGCGGCGAAACTACCTCCAGCCGCGAAAGGATCAAGCGCCATCAAGCCCCAATGAAACTCATCCCACGCGATCAGGCGGCGTTGTCGAGGACAAGATCTTCCTGCAACTCGCCCTCGGCGCCGGCTACACCCCGTTCTCCATCGGCCCCGACGTCACTACGCGCAGAATGCGAGACACCTGTTCGCGGTGGGGGATCGAGACCGCCGCAGAGGGCGGTGCGGCGGTGACGACCGGAATTCTGACCTCTTTTGGACACGTTGAGCGGCCTACATGGACAAGAACGGCTGGAAAGTGGGAGAAGCGAAGCAGCAGTTCTCCGAAGTACTGCGGCGAAGTGAGATGCAGCCCCAACTCATCTATCGCCGAAGCCGGCTGGTCGCGGCAGTCGTAGCGGTCGATGCCGATAATGTCGCGACAATTTCGCGGCGGGTAACGATCGCTGATCGCATCAACGAAGCGCGCGAACTATTCCGCCACGAAGATTACGAGTTACCCACAACGCATCGTCGCGCCCGCGCGAATCCTTTTGCCGAGACGTTGAATGCCTTCGCTCGTCGACACAAGCGTTCTGAGTGAGTTCGTTCGCCCCGAGCCCAACCGCGGCGTTAAGGCATGGGCGGCGGACGTCGATCGGATTTTCATCAGCGTCGTTTCGATCGAAGAAATCGAATTCGGCATGAGCTGGAAACCGAATAAGAAGCTGGCCGCCTGGTTCGAAAACTTCTTCGCGGAAGCGTGTGAGTCGCTGCCGATTACCGACGAAATCGCACGGCGCGCAGGCATCATGCGCGGCCGCTTCCTGACGAAAGGAATCACCCGGTCGCCAGCCGACATGCTCATCGCCGCGACGGCGCACATCCATGGTTTGACGCTCGTCACGCGCAACGTTCGCGACTTCGATGGCTGCGCAATCAAACTCCTGAATCCGTTCCTCTGACGCGCTCTCAGTTCTCAGCGCCGCGCCGGCTGGAACGCCGTCGCGGGAACCGGTTCGCCGAAGAGGAATCCCTGCACTTCCTCGCAGCCCTGTTCGCGCAGGAACTGAAGTTGACCTTGCGTTTCGACGCCTTCGGCGGTCACGCGCAGGCGGAGTCCGCGGGCCATCCCGATGACGGCGGAGACGATGGCGCGGTCGGGGGCGCTCGCTTCGATCTCCTGCACGAACTCCTGATCGATTTTCACGCTGTCGATCGGGAAACTGCGCAGGTAGTTGAGTGACGAATGGCCGGTGCCGAAATCGTCGATGGCGATCTGCACGCCCATCTCGCGCAGGCGGTGCAGTGTGGCGATTGTGCGCGAGGTGTTCTGCATGGCCAGGCTCTCGGTGATCTCCAGCTCGAGATCGCTCGGGGTCAGGCCGGAGTACTGCAGAGCCGCGGCGATGACCTGCGGAAGATCGCTGTGCTGAAACTGGCGCGGCGAGAGATTCACGGCCATGCGGAAGCCGGAATCGCGATCGCCCTGCCACTCCCTCGCCTGGCGGCAGGCTTCGCGCAGCACCCACTCGCCGATCGGCACGATCAGCCGCGTGTCCTCTGCGATCGGGATGAAATCCTTCGGACCGACCAGGCCGAAGCCCGGACGGTTCCATCGCAGCAGCGCTTCGACGCCGGTCACGCGTCCCGAGGCTATGTTGATCTGCGGCTGGTAATGGAGCTCCAGCTCGCCGCGTTCGAGCGCGTGGCGGAGATCGTTCTCCAGCGACAGGCGTTCCAGCGCGCGGCTGTTCATCGCCGGCGTGAACATCTGGTACGAATTGCGGCCCGCGTCTTTGGCGCGATACATCGCGTGATCGGCATTGGCCAGCAGCGTCTCGGCAGTATCGCCGTCGCTGGGAAAAAGTGCGATGCCGATGCTCGTGGTGATGAACAACTCCGTCCCTTCGATCTGCACCGGCAGCGCGATGGTATCGAGCACCTTCTGCGCGATCTTCGCCGCGGCGTCGGGCGTCTTCAGATCGGCCAGCAGGACCGTGAACTCATCGCCGCCCATGCGCGCAATCGAATCCTCTTCGCGCAGCGACGCCTGCAATCGCGCGGCGATCGCTTTCAGCAGCTCGTCGCCGGTCGAATGTCCGAGGGTGTCGTTGACGACCTTGAAGCGATCGAGATCGAGAAACATCACTGCCAGCGGATGCTTCATGCGCCGCGCGTGCGCGAGCGCGACCGTTAGGCGGTCGCGGAACAGCCGCCGGTTCGGCAGTCCGGTCATGGCGTCGTGATACGCCTGATACTCGATCTGCTCTTCGACGCGTTTGCGTTCGGTGACGTCGCGTGAGACGCCGACGATTTCGCGAATCTTTCCGCTGAGCGCATCCCGCACACTGCGGCTGGTGGTTTCGAACCACACCAGCGAGCCATCTTTTTTCTCGACGCGATACGCGAAGGTGGTCGGGCCGGATTCGTGGATCAGCGACGAGAGATAGCGGACTTCCTCGCGATCGACTTCGAAGATGAAATCGTAGAACGACCGGCCGACCAGTTCCGAGGGTTCGTAGCCGAGCAGACGGCGGCATGCATCGGAGGCGTAGAGGATGATGCCTCGATTCGACGTGCGCGAGATCATGTCGGTCGAGTTCTCGGCCATCAGCCGATAGCGCGCTTCGCTCTCGCGCAACGCCTCCTCGGCCATACGGCGCTCGGTAACATCGTTATGCACGCCGATCGAACCGACTACGTTTCCCGCGGCGTCGACGACCGGCGCGCCGCCGATCTCGAGCCAGACCACCATTCCGTCCTTGCGCCGGACGCGAATCTCGTATTGATCGGCGATGTGTCGCTGGCGCAGCCGCGCCTTCTCGCGCATCATGGCGATGTCTTCGGGATACGCGAGCAGCAGGTCGCCTTGCAAACCGACCAGTTCCTCCCGCGAGTAGCCGACCATCTCGCAGAAGCGGTCGTTGACGAATTGCAATACGCCCTCGTTGCCGGCCTGCACGAGGCCTTCGCGCATCCGCTCGACGAGCAGCCGGTAACGCTCTTCACTCTCCCGCAACGCGTTTTCGGCGAGCTTGCGGTCGGTGATGTCGATGACGGTGCCCTCGAGAATTTCGGGATCGCCGTCGATGAGATGGACGCTCTCGATGAGCCAGCAGGGCCGGCCGTCTTTGCGCCGCAGCGAGATTTCGCGGCTGGTCATCATCCGTTCGCGGCGAAGCTCGGTGATGAAATCGCGGCGCTGCGAAGGGTCCTGATAGAGCTCGCCCGCCGATTGTTGCATCAGCTCGTCGCGCGACG
>DATART010000151.1:0-2274 GCA_036264035.1 Thermoanaerobaculia bacterium
TCCAGCCCCGCGCTCGGCGCGGGGCTGTGACGCGCGCACGCATCGGCGGCCGCGGAGGCGGCCGCCACAAGATTCGCGCGCATTTTCTAGTGGCCGCCTCCGCGGCCACGACGTTCGTCCGCGCTTCGGTTCCCCGCGCTGAGCGCGGGGCTGGATTGTCGAGCGCGCCTCCGCGCGCAACGACCGCGCACTCTGAATTCGCCAAGTCAGTGTGCGCCCTCTGTCGGCTCCGGATCGCTGGGAGCGTAACGGCCCAGAATGCCGTTGCGGAAACGTCCGCGTTCGTCGGGAGTCATGGTCTTCCAGCGTGCTTCGAAACGGCGGCGGTTGTCGGACCACCTCATGCCGCGTCCTCCGATTCGGCCGAAGAGAATGCGACAGAGCGCGAGCAAACCGAGCGCTTGCCAGAATGTGACGGCGTGCCATCCGAAGAGCGGCGGAATGAGCCAGTTCCAGAGCTGGCGGACGATTTCGCCGCCGAGGAACGCGAAGAGAGCCAGCCCTGCAATCCCCACCGGCACAAACAGAATGATTCGGTTTCGTCTTGTCATTTTCAGTTCCTCATCCTTTGATCAGTTCGTCGTAGATGTCGTGCAGGCGTTCGCGGAGGTGCAGCACCGCGTAGCGTTTGCGCGAGAGGAGAGTGTTCACATTCACGCCGGTCGCGCTGGCGATGTCTTTGAAGCTGCGTCCTTCGAGTTCATGCGCGACGAAGACCTCGCGCTGCTCGTCGGGCAACTCATCGAGCGCGAGATCCAGCTCGTCGAGCAGCACGCCGCGTGCGTAGAGAGCCTCGGGGCCGGCATCGGCGGATGGGAGCAGATCGTCGAGGCGCAGATCGTCGTCGTCGGGAAGAGGCTGCGGCTTCCGTTTTCGAAAGAGATCCGTGATTCGATTGCGGGCGACGCGAAAGAGCCAGCCGGTGACGTGATCGATCGGCATGAGCAGCCGGTTCGCTTCCACCAGTTTGTAAAAAACGTCCTGCAGAACATCTTCGGCGTCGCGCGGATCGGGAACGCGCCGCCGGATGAAGTCGCGAAGCCGGGACTGCTCCCGCGTCACGACCTCGGCGATGTCCTCATCCTGTTCGATCGCCATCTGCCCGAGGCTCGCGTCCTTCATCTACATGTGTAGACGATTGAGGCGGCGCCGATATTGTGGAGCGCGACGCACGAAATCGAAGCGCGCTCAGAATCACAGCGACGCTCCCGACGATGTTCGCGCTCATGCCGATGATCAGCGGCCACTGACGGATTCGGATTCCGTAGACGAGGTAGACGATCTGTCCGCCGAGGAAAAGGAGATAGGTCAGGATCGAGACGTCGTCGGAGCTGCGGCGCTTCCAGATCCGCAGCGCCTGCGGAATGTAGGCAGCACCGGTGGCGACGCCGACGACGGAGACGAGCCAGGCGAGAAGCGAATCGAACAAAGCCATACCGCGGACGATACGCCGGATCGAGCGCGGCAGGCGAAACTCGCGCTACCGCGGTGACGGCAGAATGCCTGAAAACATCGACACCAAATTTGCCGTCAAATTGGCCTCGACGTCGCAGCTTAGAAGTGGCACCCGTCGGCTACAATCGCGCGCCATGCCTGTCGTCACCTGCCCGGATTGCGGACGCGAGGTCTCCACGATGGCCGCGGCGTGTCCGCACTGCGGACGGCCGTCGTCGCCTGCGACGTTTGCGGCGCCGGCTGTCGCGGTTCCTGCGATGGCGGAGGAAACGTTGTGGCGGGGATCGCCATCCGCGCGCGTGCTCGTCGGAAAGGTCATCCTGATCGTCGTGACCGCAATCGTGATCCCGGTCGCCGCCAATTTCATCGCATCACAGACCAACGATCTGGAGATGTCGGGCCGCATCACGAAAATCGGCTGGTTGATCATGGCGATCGCGGTGTTCTGGCAGATCGTGACGTTCCTGATCGTGATGCTGCGCCTGCAGAGCACGACCTACACGATCACCAATCAGCGCGTGATGATCGAGCGCGGGATGCTGTCGAAGAGCCTCAACGAGATCGATCTGCGCTACATCGACGACACGCAATTCTTCCAGTCCTTCGCCGACCGCCTCCTCGGCATCGGCAACGTGACGCTGATCTCGTCCGACAAAGCGTTTCCGACCACGCTGCTGCACGGCATCGCCAAACCGCGCGAGATTCGCGAAATGATTCGCGCCCGCGCGTACCAGGTGAGCCAGCGCCAGCTGTTCACGCGCGCTACGTAGTTCGATTGGTAGCGGCGTAGCGCCGGAACGCTGGCGTCTCGCCGGGGGG
>DATART010000230.1:0-3883 GCA_036264035.1 Thermoanaerobaculia bacterium
AGGGGGTCGAGACATTCACCGGTGCGCTCGACGTCCCGCTCATCACGGGCGCACTGACCGCGATCGAATGCAAGCTGCACGAGCAGCTGCCGGGCGGCGATCACACCATCTTCGTCGGCGAAGTCGTCGACGTCTTCACCCGCGAGGGCGATCCGCTGCTCTACTTCCGCAGCGGCTATCGCGAGATTCGAGACTGATGCAGCCGATGCGCGACACGCTGCGCACCGCCTTCCGGCGCGTGCTGCAGCTTCCCAACCGGCGAAAGGAAATCCGGCGCGGCACTCTCGATCACATTCGCGGCTTTCACTCCGCCATCCTCGGCAACGATCGCGACATCACCATCTATCTGCCTCCCGGCTACAACGACCGTGACGACGTTCGCTATCCCGTGCTCTACATGCACGACGGCCAGAATCTCTTCGAAGCCGAACGCGCATTCATCCCGGGCCAGCATTGGCATCTCGGCGAGGCGGCGGATGAGGCCATCGGTTCGCGTACCGCACGCCCGATGATCATTGCCGGCATCGACAACACCGGCTCGTCGCGTATCGACGAATACACGCCGACGAACGATCCGTTGCGACACGGCGGCGGAAAGGCGAACGAGTACGGCCGGATGATCATCGAGGAGTTGAAGCCGATGATCGACGCGAAGTTCCGCACGCTGACTGATGCCTCGAACACCGCTCTCGGCGGCTCATCCCTCGGCGGTCTGGCCACGCTGCACCTCGGGCTCACGCGTCCCGACGTCTTCGGCCATCTCGCGGTGATGTCGCCCTCGGTCTGGTGGCACAACCGCGCGATTCTTTCTGACGTCGAGAGCTTCGCGTCGCCGCATCGTCCACGCATCTGGCTCGACATGGGCGGACGCGAAGGCGTGGAAGGACTGAACGATGCGCGCGCCCTTCGCGATCTGCTTCGAATGAAGGGCTGGCGCGATGAGGCGGACTTCAACTATTTCGAAGATCGCCGCGCCGATCACAGCGAACGCGCCTGGGCCAAGCGGGCGCCGGCCGTCCTGGAGTTTTTGTTCCCGCCGCCGGAGTTGTCTGCGCTGAATGGCCCTTGACGCGCTCGGCCGTCCTCTTCGCGACCTGCGGATATCGGTTACAGACCGCTGTAACTTTCGCTGCACGTATTGCATGCCGAAAGAGGTCTTCGGACGCGACTTCGCCTTCCTCGACCGCGCCGAGCTTCTGACGTTCGAAGAGATCGCACGGCTCGCGCAACTCTTTGCCAATGAAGGTGTTCAGAAGATCCGCCTGACGGGCGGCGAGCCGCTTCTGCGCCGCGATCTGGAACGCCTCGTGGGCATGCTCGCAGCGACACGTGGAGTGCAGGATATTGCACTCACGACGAATGGCTCGCTGCTGACGCGCGAGAAAGCGATCGCGCTTCACGACGCTGGACTCAATCGCATCACGGTCAGCCTCGATTCGCTCGACGACGGGGTGTTCCGGCGCATGAACGACGTCGATTTTCCCGTCGCCCGCGTGCTCGACGCGATCGACGCGGCCTCGGATGCCGGCCTCGGGCCGATCAAGATCGACGTCGTCGTCAAACGCGGCGAGAACGACGAGGGCGTCGTCGAGATGGCGCAACGCTTTCGCGGAACGGGACACATCCTGCGATTCATCGAGTACATGGACGTCGGCAACACGAACGGCTGGCGAATGACGGACGTCGTCTCCGCCCGCGAGATCGCCGAACGGATTGGCGAACGTTGGCCGATCGCGCCGGTGCAGCCGAACTACTTTGGCGAAGTCGCGGAACGCTGGCGTTACCTCGACGGCGCCGGCGAGATCGGCATCATCTCCTCAGTCACGCAGCCGTTCTGCGGAAGCTGCACACGCGCCCGTCTCTCCGCCGATGGAAAACTCTATCTCTGCCTCTTCGCCGGGACCGGCCACGACCTGCGCGCCCTCCTGCGCGCCGGCGCGGACGACGAAACGATCACCGCCGCCATCCGCTCCCACTGGCGCACTCGCGATGACCGCTACTCCGAAATCCGCTCCGCGGCGACGGCGGTGACGAAAGTGGAGATGTCTCACATCGGCGGGTGAACCGTCTCGCTAATCCTGCCCACCTTTGTACTTCTCCTTCGCGGAGCTCGGTACCGTCGACAACCGCACGGCGTTCTTCGTCGGCATCGGCGGTTTTGGGCCGGCTTGCTGCACCCTTCCGGGGTACGTTTTCGTGCGCGTCGAAACGCCTTCTTTGATTTCCTGAATCTGGCTCTTGCGCGGCATGGATTCCTCCACGCGAGGAAATTGCGAGTGGCGCGCCATTCCGGCGACGAAGAGATTCTTGCCCCCCTGCGATGGATGGCGGACCTTTTCGTGCGGAATGCCAAGGCGCGTCAGGCTGAGCGACGCCTGATTGCCGATTGCGGCGACGCGCTCGATTCCGAAAAGACGAATCAGCCGTGCGACGAATGGCGCGCCGATTTCCAACTCCGCCGGCGTCGGCATCCGGTTCGTGAGCGGATTGCCCTCGTCGAATGGGTGAAACGGAAACGCGTTCCAGAGAAGCGGCAGCGGGTCGATGTCGCGGATCGTTCCCCACACCATCGTCGCACTGGCCTCGGTGGACACGCGCGTCGACAGATCGGCTTTGCGGTAGCCGCGCTCGCTGCCGAGGACATGCGAGCCGTTGGCGAGGTCGACGCCGCGGAGCATCACCGTCTCGCTGACGAACGGGATGCCGGTGAGCCGTCCGCCGCGATACGACACGGCCTCACCGACGAGCAGCAGCCGCGGCCCGATTGCATCGAGCTCCTCGAGATACAGGCGCAGATTGCGGCGGCGAATGGCGTTGCCGCGCGCGTCGCCGCCGCTCCGCGCGAACTGATTGCACGCGCGCGCTGACAGCTCGACAGACGAGAGGTCATCGATGAAACGATCGAAGCGCCGCGGCACGGCGCGGATGATAACGGCCTACAATCCGCGCCGCATGCCGCTGGTAACCCTGACCACATTCCGCACCGCGCACGACGCCGAGCTGGCCAAGGCCGTCCTCACCGATGAAGGTGTTCCCGCTTTCCTCGGCGACGAGAACGTGACCTCGATCGCGCCGTACATGTCGCCGATGGGAGTCAAGCTCCAGGTCGCCGCCGAGGACGCGGAGCGCGCCGAGGAGATCCTGAATCGCATCGCGGGACTTGATGTCGCCGAGAAGACTACTGCCAGCGCCGAACACGCAATCCGCCATCCGGAGCAATGCCCGAAGTGCGGCTCGGCCGACATTCGGCGCACGCGGCGGCTGACCGGATTTCTGATCTGCGCCGCACTCCTGATTGCGGTCGGCGTCGCGGTGGAGCAGCTCATCATGGCCTTCTACCTGATCATGGCGGTCTGCATCTTCTTTCTCGTGGCCTCGCCGTATCGCTGCGCCGATTGCGGACATCGCTGGTGATCGATGATCCGCGCGCTGACTCCTGACAGCGTCGATGCGGGCGGCTTCATGCTGCTGGCGTTCGTCGGCATTTTCCTTCCCATCATCATCATCAAATCCGCACGGCGCCTCGGGACGGGGCCGCTGCCGATTTCACGCTCTCGTTTTTACAAGCAGACGATCATTTTTCAGATCGTGCTGGCCGGCCTCGCAGCGTGGGTCGCGTACATGCACGGCATCCTGGCGATGCCACTGCCGCAACATCCGCTCGTTGCGTGGAGCGCCGCGGCGCTGATGTATGTGCTGACAGTGCTCGCGTTGCGATTGCGGTGGCCGAGCCGCAGTGCGGCGTCCAAACAGCGGCTCTACGACATCCTGCCGCACAACGCGAGCGAGGGGGTGCCATACGTGTTCGTCTGCATCGTGGCCGGGATCGCCGAGGAGTTCACCTATCGCGGCGTGATGATGGAGCTGGCGCAGCGGCTGATCG
>DATART010000237.1:0-8276 GCA_036264035.1 Thermoanaerobaculia bacterium
ACCGCGGCCAGCTCTCCGTCTACCTGCGACTCCTCGACGTGCCGCTGCCCGCGATCTACGGAATGAGCGCGGACGAAGCGATGTAGCGGAACTGCGGTTCCCGACGCCGGAGGCGTCCCGTAAGGTAGCCGGCGGTCCGAGCGTCAGCGAGTGACCGCCGGTTCGCGATCGCGCGTTGGTTTCCGACCGCGGCAGCGGTCGCGGAGGGAATTCACGCCGCTTGGTATTTGATCCGCGACCCCGCCGGGGTCGGTGAAAATCGCGAGCACGTTTATCCGGTGGTCGCTCGCTCCGCTCGGACCACCGGCTACCGTACGAGTCGCCTCCGGCGACGTAAAAACAGCGTTCGTTGTGCAAGACTACGCCGCATGAAAATCGTCGCGGGAGACATCGGCGGGACAAAGGTTCTGCTGCAGTTGGTCGACGCATCGCAGGCCGGACGCACGGTGCTTGCGGAGCAGCGGTACGAGAGCAACGCGTACGCAACCTTCGATGCGATGCTTGCCACATTCATCGCCGACTACGTTCCCGCGCCGATCGATGCGGCCTGTTTCGCCGTGGCCGGCCCGGTATTCGCCGACCGCGCCGAGGTTACGAACCTGACGTGGAAAATCGACGCGCTCGCGCTCGCGAGACAGTTCGGTATCGGACGCGTCTCGCTCATCAACGATTTCTATGCGGTTGCCCTCGGCGTTCCGATTCTTGCGTCCGCCGATTTCATCGTCCTCAACCCGGGCACCCGCGTGAACTTTGCTCCGATCGCCATCCTCGGCGCAGGGACGGGCCTCGGCGAAGCGAACCTCGTGCATGATGGGATGAAGTGGAACGTCGTTCCCTCCGAGGGCGGCCACGCGGATTTCGCGCCACAGGATGAGGAGCAGGCGCGCCTCTTTCTCAACCTCCACGCGAAGTACGGACACGTCAGCTGGGAGCGGCTGCTGTCGGGGATGGGGTTGGTGAACATCCACAACTTTCTGTCGGGAGACGATCGGCCGTACGACGAAACGCTGCCGATGGCGATCGCCCAAGCGATGGCGGACGGCGATCAGATCGCGGCACGCACATTTGCGATCTTCGTCGACATCTACGGCGCCGAGGCGGGCAACATGGCGCTGCGGCTGCTCGCGCGGGGCGGCGTCTACCTTGCCGGCGGCGTCGCGGCGAAGAACATCGATCGCTTCACCGACGGCAAGTTCATGGAAGCCTTCCTGCGTAAG
Organism: Thermoanaerobaculia bacterium; assembly: GCA_036264035.1. GTDB lineage: Bacteria > Acidobacteriota > Thermoanaerobaculia > Gp7-AA8 > Gp7-AA8 > JADGNZ01. Next base: position 1,218 of record DATART010000237.1, read on the forward strand.
GGACGGTTCCAGAACATCCTCGCCGCGATTCCGGTGAACCTGATCACAAATCCGAAAGTGGGTTTGCTCGGGGCGGCGGAGATGGCGGCTCGGCTGTAGAAGCGAAATGTTGAATGGTGAATGTTCAATGTTGAATGAAGGAGCCGCACGACGCATTCAACATTGAACATTCAACATTGCCTCTCGCACCCGCTCGCCGGAATCGCAAGGCTCGCGCAGCCGTTCGTCGTCGCGCAACCAGGAGTCAATACACATGGGTCTTTCTGTCGGAATCGTCGGGCTGCCGAACGTGGGCAAGTCGACGATCTTCAACGCGCTCACTGCCGCCGGCGCACAAAGCGCGAACTATCCTTTCTGCACGATCGAGCCGAACGTCGGCATCGTGCCGGTCGTCGACGCGCGGCTCGACAAACTGGCCGCTCTGGCGCAGAGCAAGCAGACCGTCTACACCGATCTGAAGGTCGTCGACATCGCCGGCCTCGTACGCGGCGCGTCGAAAGGGGAGGGGCTCGGCAACCAGTTCCTCGCCAATATTCGCGAGACCGAGGCCATCCTGCACGTCGTGCGCTGCTTCGTCGATGACAACGTCGTGCACGTCGAAGGGTCGGTCGATCCCGAGCGCGACATCGAAGTGATCGAGACCGAGCTGCTGCTGGCCGACATGGACGCGGTCGGCAAGAAGCTGGATCGCGTGGGGCGTCTAGCGCGCGTCGGCCAGAAGGAGTATGTCGCGCAGGCCGACGCGCTCGAAAAAGCGAAAGCAGCCGCGGATCAAGGGACGCCATTGCGCGCGGTCGACTTCACCGATGAAGAGCGCGAGTCGCTGCGCGAGCTCAATCTCATCACGCTCAAGCCGGTCCTCTACGTCGCCAACGTCGCCGAATCGGACCTCGGCAAAGAAACGCCGCTGCTGCAGAAAGTCCGCGTCATCGCGGCGGAGAAAAAGGGGGAGGTGGTCGTCATCTGCGGCGAGCTCGAAGCGCAGATCTCCGATCTTCCTCCCGCTGAACGTACGGATTTCCTCAAAGAGATGGGACTCGAAGAGCCGGGCCTTAACGTTTTGATCCGCGCCGCGTACAAGCTCCTCAATCTCGAAACGTTTTTCACCGCCGGACCGAAGGAAGCACGCGCATGGACCATCGAGCGCGGCTCGAAAGGACCCCAGGCGGCCGGCAAGATTCACAGCGATTTCGAACGCGGCTTCATCCGCGCCGAAACGATTGCCTACGACGACTACATCACCCTCGGCGGCGAGCAGGCGGCGAAAGCAGCGGGGAAGATGCGCAGCGAAGGAAAAGATTACGTGGTCCAGGACGGAGACGTGATCCTGTTCCGGTTCAATGTGTGAGGACGGGCTACTGGCCACTGACCACTCACAACATGCAGTTCACCATCCTCAGCGACGAAGGGCTTCCCATCCGCGGCGATCTCGACATTCCGCCGGGGGCGAAGGCGCTCGCCGTGATCGTGCACGGGTTCAAGGGATTCAAGGACTGGGGATTCTTTCCCTGGCTCGGCGAGACCCTCTGCAATCATCGCTTCGCCGTCTGCCGTTTCAACATGTCGCGCAGCGGGATCGATGAGAATCCGGAGACGTTCGACCGGCTCGATCTGTTCGCCGAGGATACGTATTCGGGACAGATCGCTGACTTGCAGAAAGTCGTTCGCTACGCGCAGCAGCGTATCGACGCGCCGACGTTTCTGGTCGGACACTCGCGCGGCGGCGGCGTTTCGCTGTTGGCGGCGAGCGGTATCGAGAATCTATGCGGCATCGTGACATGGAGCGCCATCGCTCGCACCGATCGTTGGGACGAATCCACGAAAGCGCTGTGGCGCCGCATCGGCTACCTCGAGGCGGAGAACACGCGCACGAAACAGATGATGCGCATGTCCACGCGCATGCTCGACGACATCGAAGCGAACCGCGACCGGCTCGACATCCTGAAGTGCGTCACGCAGATCGAGCAGCCAATCCTGATCGTCCACGGCGCGCGCGACGAGAGTGTCCCGGTCGCCGAATCAGCCGAGATCACCGCATACGCCGCGGACGCATCGCACATGATCATCGCCAACACCAGCCACACCTACAACGCCATCCACCCGCTCGTGCACGTCCCCTTCGAACTGACCATGGCCGCCGCGGTTACGGCGCGCTTCATCAGCGTGTATTCGTGAGCAACTTCGCCACCTGCGCGTAGTACGTGCGCGCTTTGTCGCGATCGCCGATCAGTTGCGCGGCGTGTGCCGCGCCGGAGAGTCCATTCAGTCGTCCCGGCGAATCCTTCAACGAGCGCTCGTATGCATCGAGCGCTTCCTGCGGGCGATTCGTCGCCAGGAGAAAATCGCCGAACATCTCACGTGCGGGAAGGATTGGTCCGGGCGTGACTGGACTCTTGTCCATCGACTCTTCGAGGTCGGCCGCCTTGCGCAGCGCGGCCTCCGCCGCATCCGCATGCCCCTCGGCAAGCGACGTCCAGCCATCGACGGCGAGGAGCTGCACCTGCACCTGATCCGCCCAATACGAATTCTTCTGATCGAGCAGCAGCTGGCGCAGCCTCTTGAGTTGTTCGATGTCCGTGCGCGCGCCGGTGGGATTGCCGCTGCGCGCCTTGCCGACGCCCGAAGCGAAATACGTCACCGCCTCGGCATACGCGTAGCGATCCCACGGGAAGTTTGCCGGCGAGACCGTGAGCGCCGCCGCATCGGACCACCGTTTGCGCTCGAGCGCGTAGCGAGCTGGAACGGAGGCCATGCCGTAGTAGCCTGCGAAGTTTTCAACGTCGAGCGATTTGATGGCGGCGATCTCGTCGACGAGCTGCCTGACCGCGTCGTCGTGACCGACCTGCAGGTACGCGTATGCGAGGTAGTCGTACGCGTGAAGGCTGTTGAACGAGGCGCTGCCGGGATGCGCCCGCGCGGCATAGTCGCGAGCGGCCTTCGCCGAATTGAGATTCGACTCGATCGTCTCCGGCCACATGCCGAGCCGCACGAAGATGTGAGATGGCATATGGAGCGCGTGCGGCGACGACGGAGCGATTTTCGCGTAGGCGTACGCCGCGTTGAGCGCCAGCGGCGCGAGCGCGGGATAGTCGAATGAGTGGATCAGGTAATGCGCGATGCCCGGATGATCGGGATGCGTTTTCAGCAGGCGATTGAAAATCTCCGCCGCCTGCTTCTGGTACGCGTAGGTCTTGTCGGTCGGCATCGACATGCCGTGCGCGATGAGCGACAGTCCGTAGAAAATCGCAGCTTCATCGTCGTTCGGATTCGCCGCCGTGACGCGCTGCATGCCCGCTTCGTAGGCGCGGGCGCGAGTGTTGAGATCGACGTGATCGACGTCGTTGTAGAAGGCGGCAATGGCATCGATGTAACCCTTCTCGCGATCGCTCTTCGCACCAACGGATTTCGCCTTCGCCGCCGCCGCAACGCCGCGCGCCAGCTCTGCCGGCGAATAGGGACTGGGCCAAACGGGGTGGTAATTACTCATGGCCACGCCCCACCAGGCCATCCCACACTGCGGATCGATCGTCGCCGTCTCGTTGAACGCCTTCTCCGCCTCCTCGTACCAGAACGAGTGCAGCAACGCGACCGCGCGGGTGAATTTGGCCTGGGCGGCGGGCGTGCAGGAGATTGGGAAGTTGACGGTTCCTAGCCGCTCAATGCCCTCAGCGTGATGGTCGTGCTGCTCCATCTGTGCGAGTAGAAGAGAGATCGCGAATGCGATGGCGTGCATGCGCGATTCTTACACCGTTTGTCACGCGGAGGCGCGGAGTTGAGGACGTGTTTTCTCCGCGTCCCCGCGGCTCCGCGTGAACTACGACGTGGGAGGCTCGGACGATCCTGGGCGGGATCCACCGCGGCGGCGACGGCGGCGGCGGGGGCCGGCGGGGGTGGCGGGTTGGTCGGGCATGTCGTCGTCGAGATCGGGTTCGGTGAGCGTTTCGGGCTTGATGCCGCGGTCCTGGAGTTTGTCTTCGTCGAGGAGCCACACCCACTGCGTCGATGGAGGCTTCGGTTCCGGGCGTTGCGACTTCGAAGGCAGCGGAGGGCGCGTCGCGGATCGTGGTTCGCGAGGGATGCGGTGCGGAAGCGGCCGGCGTTCGGCGGACGGCACCTCCATCCGCTTCATGCGCACGAGCACTTCTTCGCTGAGGCGGCGGTTAACGGAGATCAGGTCGGCGATCAGCGCGATGAGCAACGTCTGGAAGCCGATGATGAGAAAGACCGCGGCGAGGATCAGCGACTGGATGTGGCCGCCACGGTCGCCGTGGACGAAATCCCAGAGGAAGCGCACGCCAAGGGCGGCGCCGGCGAGCATCAGCAGCGCGCCGATGGCGAAAAAGGTCTTGAGCGGTTTGTAGATCGTGTAGATGCGGAAAATCGTGGCGGTCGATTTGCGTAGGTAGGTGCCGAGGCCGCGATAGAGGCGGGACGGCCGCGTCGGCGCGTTCGTCCGCACGGGCACCGATTGCACGCCGAGGTTGCGGTTGCCGGCCTGGATGATCGTTTCGAGCGTGTAGGTGAAAGGGTTGAAGACGTTGATCTGCATGGCGGCGTCGCGTGAGAACGCGCGGAAGCCGCTGGTGACGTCGCCGACGCGAATGCCGGACGCTAATCCAACGGTCCGGCTGCCGAGGCGCTGCAGGAGGCGCTTGAATCCCGACATGTGCGGCGACTTCGCCACTTCGCGGTCGCCGATCACGACGTCCGCGCTGCCGCGGACGATTGGCGCGATCAGTTTGGGGATGTCGGCGCCCGCGTACTGATTGTCGGCGTCGGTGTTGACGATGATGTCGGCGCCGAGGCGAAGGGCGGCGTTGATGCCGGCCAGAAATGCCGCGGAGAGGCCGCGGTGCGTTTTGAGTTGCACCACGTGCGTCGCGCCGGCCTTGCGAGCGGCGTCGGCGGTGTTGTCGGAGGAGCCGTCGTCGATAACGACGCTTTCGATGGCGGTGATGCCGTCGATTTTCTTCGGAATGTCGCGAAGCGTCTGCGCGATGGTCGCTTCTTCGTTGAAGGCGGGGATTTGAACGATAAGCTTCATGCGGTGCGAGTGTCAGTCATCATGCCTGTGGAGCGGATCGGCGGCGACGCGGAGCGCGCGATCGAGTCGGTGCTGCGTCAGGAGGCGCCGTTTCCTTTCGAATTGATTCTGGTCTCCGCGGCGCCGCTGGCGATCGATCTCGGGACCGGCGTACGGAACGTCATCGAGCCGAATCGTAATCCCGCAACTCGAAGAAATCGAGCAGTTTCGGAGGCGGCGGGGGAGATTCTGGCGTTCATCGATGACGATGCAATCGCCGATACGCGATGGCTGGCGACGGCCGTTGCGTATTTCGATTCGCATGCCGAGGTGCTGGTGCTTGGCGGGCCCGATCCGGCGCCGGAGGACTCGACGCCCGCGGAGTTGATCGCGGAAACGCTGCTGGCGACGCCGCTCATCGGCAGCGGGGTTGCGTGTCATGAGAACCGCCGCGGCATCTTCGCGATCGCAAACGCGAGCGATGTGGCGCTGGTGAATCTGTTCATCCGGAAGAGCGCGTTTCGCGGGTTCGACGAGGAGATCGGCTACATCGGCGAGGATACGTCGCTGATCACATCGCTGCTGCCGCATGTGATTTACCACGACGGAGTACGCGTGTTCCACCGCCGGCGCACGTTTCCGGGACCGTATCTTCAGCAGCGCTGGCGCTATCGGGTGAAGACGGGCGAGATGTTGGCGCGCGGCGCCGCGGCGTATTCGAAGAACCCCAAGATCAAGGCGTTTCTGCTCGTCGGCGCAATCGCGATCATCGCGGCGCCGATCACCATCGTCCCGTACTACGTCTTCACGTTCATCCTCGGTACGCGCGCGACGCGCCTGCCGATGCGCTACTGGCCGCTGCTGCCGTTCGCGTTCGCGGCGCATCACGCGACGTACTTTGCCGGCATCGTGTGGGGTTGGATTCGCGCAAAGCTGCGCTAAAATTTTTCCATGACTCGCACACTGACTATCGTCGGCCTTCTCCTTGCCACCGCATGCGCCACCACGCCTGCTCCGCCAGCGGCGCAAACTACGCCGCAGCCGAGTGCAACAGCATCAGCTGAACCGGCAGCGCCGCCGGCGACCACCGATACCCGTCCGCGAGGGGTCATCATCCCGGCGCGCGGTCTCTCCTGCAACAGCGCGATCGTGATCAATGCCACGAACGAACACGACGGCATCGCCCAAGAGAAAGCCTGGATCAACGAGAACTATCCCGGCGCGAAAGAGGTCAAGCAGGCGCTGACGACATGCAACGACAAGCCGGCCGATGAGATCGACATCGCGACGGCGAACGGCCGTACGGTCTCGCTCTACTTCGATATCAGCAACTTCTTCGGGAAGCACTGAAGGATTACCGCGCGGCGCGCGGCGGTTGAGCGCGTCGAGACAGACCGTTGAAGTTTACCGACAAACTGCAGTACCTGCGCTACCTCGTCGACAAGCGGGGCATGAAGCCCGTCTACATGATCCTCGGGCTGACCTACGACTGTAATTCGTTCTGCCGCACCTGCTTCAACTGGGAGCAGTTGCGCAAGAACAAGGAACACGAGCTGTCGTTCGAGGAGCTGCAGAAGACGTTCTCCACGCTCGGCGATCTGCTCTTCGTGGTGATGAGCGGCGGCGAGCCGTTCCTCCGCCGCGATCTTCCGGACGTGTGCGCGATGCTGTCGGCGCAAAATCATGTGAAGCAGATCACGATCCCCACCGGCGCGATCACGAGCGATCTGATCGCGCGGCAGGTGGAGGCGGCGCTGCAGCGCTGTCCCGACACGCAGATCGTGGTCAATCTGTCGATCGATCACGTCGGCGAGAAACATGACTGGATCCGCGGCGTTCCGGGCAATTACGAGAAGGCAAAGAAGACGTACGCGGGGCTCATTCCGATGCGCGAGACGTACGGCAATCTGACGGTGAACGTGCACACGTGCTTGTGCAGTTACAACGCGGACGATCTCGACGAGTTGTTCGTGGCAGTCCGCCGCGATTTCCCGGCGATCTCATTCCACTCGTTCGAGATGCTGCGCGGCGATCAG
>DATART010000298.1:0-8854 GCA_036264035.1 Thermoanaerobaculia bacterium
GTTGAAAGCGGTACGTGATCCGAAGCAGATCGAGCGCGATTGGGAAAACAATCGGCGTTGGGCTGGCATCACGCGCGATTACACGGCGGACGACGTCCTGCGCCTGCGCGGCTCGATCGAAATCGAGCACACCCTCGCGAAAATGGGAGCCGAGCGTCTCTGGGAGTTGCTGCAGGACCAGCCGTACGTGAACGCTCTCGGCGCGCTGACGGGGAATCAAGCCATTCAGCAGGTGCGCGCCGGACTGAAGGCCATCTATCTCAGCGGCTGGCAGGTTGCCGCTGATGCAAACCTGGCCGGCCACATGTACCCGGATCAGAGTCTCTATCCGTCCAACTCCGTGCCGCAGGTGGTGAAGCGGATCAATCAGGCATTGCAGCGCGCCGATCAGATCGATCACAGCGAAGGAAAAAGTGACACGTACTGGTTCGCGCCGATCATTGCGGATGCCGAGGCGGGGTTCGGCGGATGTCTGAACGCGTTCGAATTGATGAAGCAGATGATCGAATGCGGCGCGGCGGCCGTTCATTTCGAAGACCAGCTTGCGTCCGAAAAGAAATGCGGACACCTCGGCGGAAAAGTACTGCTGCCGACGTCGCAATTCATTCGCACACTGTCGGCGGCGAGACTCGCGGCGGACGTGATGGGCGTGCCGACGCTCGTCGTCGCGCGCACGGACGCAAACAGCGCCACGTTGCTTACCAGCGACATCGATGAACGCGATCACCAGTTCCTGACGGGCGAGCGCACCGCGGAGGGGTTCTTCAGGATCGAGGGCGGCGTCGATGCCGCCATCGCGCGCGGACTCGCCTATGCGCCGTACGCCGATCTGCTGTGGATGGAGACGTCGACGCCCGACATCGCCGAAGCCCGCCGCTTTGCCGATGCGATTCACGCGAAGTATCCGGGCAAGATGCTCATGTACAACTGCTCGCCCTCATTCAACTGGGCGCAGAAGTTGTCGTCCGAGGAGATTGCGAACTTCCAGAACGAACTGGGCACGCTTGGCTACAAGTTCCAGTTCGTCACGCTGGCCGGATTCCACGCGCTCAACTTCTCGATGTTCGAACTGGCGCGCCAGTACCGCGACGAAGGCATGACCGCGTACTCGCGCATGCAGCAGTCGGAGTTTGCTGCCGAGGAGTACGGGTACACCGCAACGAAACACCAGCACGAAGTGGGCACGGGCTACTTCGACGAAGTGATGAAAGTGATCTCGAACGGGCAGTCATCGACGACCGCACTGGCCGGCTCGACCGAAGCCGCGCAGTTCGGAAGGAGAACGTGATGGAAGACATTCGCAACTACCGCATCGAGGAAGAAAAAGACGAGCACGAAGACGAGCCGCGAGAGTACGAAGGCGCGCCGCAGCGCGACGAAGTGCCGTTTCACATTCCGCGGGATTGAGCGGTCCTCCACCCACCCGCGGTTTCAGCCGGGGATTCTTCGCCGTCCTCCGCTCTTCGGCTTCGCCGAAGAAGCTCCGGCGGCTCAGAATGACAGTCGGCGATAATGCCTCCATGCGCGCCGCCCTTCCGCTCCTCCTGATCCTCGCCACGTCCGCGTTCGCGCAGGAAAACCGCGATCCGAAGACGCTGAACGATGCGGAGCGGAGCAACGACACGCTTACGGCGCGCCGCGCGTTCGATGCATCGGCGCGCGCGATGCTCACTCCGAAGTATCGCGACGTGATCGAGCACTATGGATCTTCGACTCTGCATGCGACGTGGGGCGAGTTCGTCGCCGCGGATGGAATGCCGTTCCTCGCGGTGCAGGTCGCACCGTCGGATGCGTCGTCGGTGAAGAGCGGCGAGCGGATCACGTTCTTCGGACTCGTGACCGACGAGAACGGGAAAACCGTCGCGACATTCAACGAGCCGCAGCCGGTACTCGCGTCGAACGGCGATCTGTTCGTGGAACGGACGCTGCTGCTGCCGCTTCGGAAGAGCCGCGGGACGTTCGGCCTCGCGCGGCGCAACGACGTCATCGGCGTCACGCGCATCGACTTCGATCCCGATCCTCTGACGGCCAAAAGCAGCGGCATTTCGCGCGTCATCGCGTCGTCTGACGTTCATATCCTGCCGATCGCGCAGGGACCTCTCGATCCGTTCGCGTTTGGTGGGACGAAGGTTGTGCCCAAGCCGGGAGCGTCATTCAAACGGAGCGACGAGGTGTGGCTCTTCACCGAACTGCGCAATCCCGCCATCGGCGCGGACGGAGCGCCGCATGTGATGACGAAGGTCGAGATCGAGGGCAGCGCGAAATCGATTCCGGGCGCGGCCGTTGCGGCCGAGGCGACGCCGCTGAAGGGCGTGCCGGGACATTTCGGCATCGGAAGCACGATTGATGTGACGCCGCTGCCGCCTGGCGATTACAACGTGCGGCTGACGGTGACCGACATGATCGCCAAGCAGTCGTACAAGCGCGAAACGATGATTCACATCGTGCCGTAGGGAGTGGGGAGTGGGATGTGGGAGATTCCGATCTCCCTTAGGTTCGCTCCCACACCCCACCCCCCGCCCCCTAAAACACCATCTCTTCGTCGCTCAGACCGAAGTAGTGCCCCAGTTCGTGAATCACGGTTTCGCGAATTTGCCGATGCGCGTCGCTGCGGTTGCGCGTCACGCGCAGGATCGGGCCGCGGAAGATCGCGATCTGGTCGGGCATCCGGAACGAGTCGTAGGTTCGTCGCGTCATTGGCGTACCTCGGTAGATGCCGAGGAGCTCGGTGTGTTCGTGGCCGTGGTCGTGATTGAGGACATCGAGATCCAGGGCGCTCGGTTCTTCCTCGACGACGACCACTACGTTATCGAGGAGCTCCGCGAAACGATCAGGGAGCGAGTCGAGCGCCTCCTCAACGAGGCGCTCGAACTCGGCGGGATTGACTGCCACTACCAGCCCGTAATGATGTTGAAGCCGGTCACCCAACCCTGGGTCGGGCGCTGGAACGGCTTCGCGGCGTAGAACTCCAGCGGGATGTAGGCGAGCAGGAGACGAACGCCGGCGCCCGCGCTGAACACCGGCACATGGTCGGTGGCGTTGTTGCGCGCGAAGCGGAAGTCGACATGGTCGCTGCTGCTCCACGCCGCGCCGCCGTCGATGAATCCGAAGAGCTCCGTTGGAACGAAGCCGCTGGCGAGGCCGAACTGCTTGGTGCCGATCACCGGCACTCGCACTTCCAGGTTCGCGACACCGATCTTCGATCCGATCAGCCGGTCGAACACGGGACAGGCATTCGAGCCCGGCGTGCGCACGCACTCCGCGGGACCGATGGAGTTGATGTTGTAGCCGTGGATGAGCGAATCCTGACCGATGTAGAGCGGCGAAATCTTTCCACTCTCGGCGTCGGTGCCGTATCGGCCGTAGTAGATGCCGCGCACGGCGACCGTCACCGGATTGAAGAAGAAGTACTTGCGCCAATCGGCCAGCGCGGTCTGGAACTTCAGATCGCCGGAGAGCGTCGACAGCTCGTAGCGATAGCGAGTCCCCTTGACGGGCGAGAGGAATCCGAAGACGGAACTATCGCCGACGAACGCCGTCGCCGCGTGACCGAGACTGAGCGAATAGTTGAAGGGCGAGCGCTGCGTGTCGTCGGCGACGATCTGGTTGCCGACGAAGTAGACCGTTTCGATCTCCGACTTCAACGACTGCCGCTGGAAGCCGCCGGTGAATTCGACGCGGCGCGTCTGGCTGAACGGATACTGGATGACGCCGGAGACGTCATCGAAGCGCTGGATGTCGCGCTCCTGCTGCACGACGTCCGCGACGACCGTCTGCCCGTTGACCGTGATCGGCGCCTGGCCCGTGGCGGTGAGCGCGCTGACATACGGAAGATGCGTCGTGTCGACGCCCCAGTTCACGCGGTGCTGTTGGTTGAGGTAGAACACTTCGCCGGCAAGTTGATCGCCGAATGTGCCGACGCCCGATGTGCCGCCGCCCTGGAACGTGATTCCGACGTTGTGATAGCCGAGGATGTCGCTGTAGTACGCGCTGACGCTGCCGCCGACGCCGGTGCCGAACGAGCTGACGCCGACCCCGATGGTCGGAGGTCCGAGGTAAGCGATGTGGAGTGAGGGGCGATACGCCGCCTCGGCGAATGTCGTGTTTGCGGGGAGCAGCCCTTCTTCCGGTTTCTGCAGATACGCGGTGATGGTCGAGCCGGTGCCGCGCAGCGGCGGCAGCTGGCCCGCGCGCGCGCTCGACGGCGCCGTATTCGTCACCGCGACGGTAATCGACGGCGGGTTCGCCGGAAGTTTGTAGATGTTGTAGTTGTCGCTCTCATAAAGCGAGAAGGCGATGTCGCCGGTGCGGGTGGCCACCGAAAGCGCCGGCGCCAGCTCGGTGATGCCTGAGACGCCGGTCTGCACGCGCGTGATGCGGCTGACGCGTCCATCGGGCGAGTAGCGGTAGATATCGGCCATGCCTTCGGGATTGGCGATGAAGTAGATGCTGCCGTCCGGTCCGTACGCGGGATTGATGTTCTTGGCATTCGCGAACAACGGAAGATTCCTGATCGCACCGCTGGCGACGTCGATCGTGGAGATACGCGTCCCCTCGAAGTAGAGCGTTTCGAGATTCGCCTCCGGACCTGAGCCGCGGTCGGAAACGAACGCGATCGTCTTGCCATCCGGCGAGAAGGCCGGCTGCATGTCCGCGTACTTATCGTTCGTCAGCCGGCGCACTTCTTTCGACTCCGTGTCGTAGAGGAAAAGGTCGGAGACGCCGGTGGCCTGGCCGGCGATGACGATGGTGTGGTTGTCCGGCGACCACGCCACGTTCGTGATGGCATCGATGCCCGGCACGCGGACGCTCTTGAAGTTGCGCGAGTCGACGTCGACGATGCCGAGGTAGTTGTCGCCCTTTTCGAACGTGACGAAGGCGAGGCGTTTCGAATCGGCGGACCAACTGCCCGCCGAATCGATGAAGCGCAAGGCTTCGTAGTGTCCGTTGCGGTCGGTCGAGGCGAGTTTGCGGATGACTTGTCCCGTCTGCGCGTCGGCCAGGAAGAGATCGATGTCAAAGATGGAGCGCGTGGAGAGGAACGCGATGTACTTACCGTCCGGGCTGTATGCCGGACCGACGTTGAGATTGCCGCGCGTTCCCGCTTTGCTCCCGATCAGTGGCGTACCGGGTTGCGACGGACGGTCGGTCACGATTGGGGCGTACATCTCATGCGCCGATTCCTGCCAGTCGGTGAAGAGCTGCTTGGCCGGCACGCCGAGCGCGCGATCGAACGCGGCCTCGGGGCTGGTCAGTCCGGCCGCGAGGAAGTAGCGGACTACGGCGTCATCACCGAAACGTCCGCCGATGTACGCGAGCAGCGCCTGGCCGTAGCGGTACGGGAAGTAGTACGGATCGCGCTCGAGCTGCCGCAGCGTCGGCAGATGGTTATGCACCTCGGCGTCGCGAATCCACATCGCGGTCAGCGGATCGACGCGGCCTTTCGAGAAGTACTCGGCCATGCCTTCCACGATCCACAGCGGCATCATCTCCAGGTTGAATCGGCGCCGGTTGCTGGTGATGCCGGCGGCGATGTCGAACTGGAAGACGTGCACCATTTCGTGGCCGATGACGTGATCGTTCTCCGCGTAGTCGCCCGTCAGAGGCAGGACCACGCGATTCATGAAGGGATCGGTGAATCCGCCCGTCCCCTCGCCGATCATTTCCGGCGTTGTGGTGGTCTGCTGGAAATCGGCTGAGTTCGCATAGAGAACGATCGGCTTGCGGGTGAACGTGTGGTTGAACGTCCGGGAAAGGCGCGTGTACCAGCGCTCCGCCTGGCGTCCGACGTCGTTCACCACGTCGGCTTCACGGTCGTAGTAATAAATGTCGAAATGCTCGGTCTTGAGGACCTTGAAATCGAAGTGCTCCCATTGCACCTTGTTGCGCCCGAAGTACTGCGCGTTCAGCGATGTGGAAGCGGAAAGAAGAAAGAGGAAGGCGACTGCGAGTTTGCGCATCGAAAGTACCTCTCCGTTGAAAACTCTGGTCCAGCTTTGCCGGCCAGGCTGCAAAACCTCTGCCCCGGCCGGAGGGCAATCCTACTCCTCACCACGATCCCGGCTGTTTCGAAGAGGTGAACGGGCGCGATTTATCGCCGAACTTATTTGTGAAGCATCTTGAATGCGTGCGCCCACGTGCCGGAAATGACGCCGTGGACGACCCAGGCCATGCACATCGGCTCGAGGAAACGCGACGCTTCGATGCCGCCGAGGTCGATGACGCCCCAGCCGAACGCCTCGCACACTTGCGAGACGAGTTTCTTCGCGTCGGCATCGTTGCCGCCGATGAACATATCGGGCGGACCGCCCGGCAGCTCGGGCTTGAAGAAGAGCGGATTACCGACGGTGTTGAACGCCTTCACGACTCGCGCATTCGGAATCGAGCGCTGGATCTGTTCGCCGAGCGAGTCGGTGTGCCCGACCGCGAGCCGCGGCGCGCCGCCGCTGAAATCGAGCGGGTTGGTGGCGTCGATGACGACTTTGTTGTCGAAGTTCGACTCGCCTGCCACGGTCAGCGCTTCTTCCGTGCCCATTCCGTGCGTGGCCAGGACGAGCAGATCACCGGCCCGCGCCGCCTCCTCGAACGTCCCGCTGGTGACGCGATCTCCTTCGCCGGCGACGAAGCCGCTCAACTTCTCCGGCGACCGCGACCCGATCACGACCTCATGTCCCAGCGCGCCAAACGCGTGCGCGAATGCCTTACCGACATCGCCCGATCCAAGGATTCCGACCTTCACGTTTTTCATGGCGGGAGTTTAGCGCGAAGTGTTTAAGGGAACGGTTTCACGCGGGGGACGCGGAGAGGCGGAGAACGCGGAGAGAGACGCTAGTCCAGCAACTGGATTCCGCCGGTTACCGGCTTCGACGACGCTGCTGACGGCGACCCCGACTCGATCATGTGCGAGAGAAACAGGTCGGTGTCGGGCTTTTCGTCGGGCGTGAAACCGATGACCAGGTAGCGCTGCGGCTGCGGGAGGTATTTGTACGGATGGCCCCACGGATCGTGCAGGATCGACGGCGAGATGTAGACGGGAGTCAACTCCTGGAGGCGCGCCGGAAGATGGCCGTTGACGAGGTTGTACGCCTCTACCGCTTCGCCGATCTGACCGATGCGCTGAATCGAGATCGCTTTGCGCGTCTCCTCAACGGATGACGACCGCTCGGCCGGCCCGAGCGGATTCAACGAGTTCAGCGGATTCCGAAAAGACGTGGCCAGCGACAGAATCGCCAGCAGTGCCAGTACGGCTACGAGCGGCAGCGGCACCGGCGTCTCGGCCACATCGGTTTCGTCGAGCGGCGTGGTCTGCGCCAGCACTTCGGCGGCGGCGCTTCCGCGCACTTCCTCGATCAGGTCGCGCGTCAGCAGTTCATACAGTCCTTTGGCCGTGTCGAACTCGGAGAACTTCGACATCTCCATCACGTCGCGCACGCTCATCGTGCCGTCGACGATGTCGTAGATGACTTTCTCTTCGCGCGAGATGCGGATCTTGTCGCTGATGATCTGCCCGCGGCGGCGCGCCAGCGTCGAATCGGAGGCATCGAACTCGATTTCGTCCGCCTCTTCCGCGCCGACCACCACGATCTCCTGGTCGGTCAGCTTCTTGCGGAAGACCATGTCATACGAGCGGATGCGCTTCTCGATGATCGGCCACTCGTCGATCATCCGCGCGCCTTCCATCAGGATCGATTCGGCGCTGACCGGCACGACGTAATCGCGGTCGTACTCGATGGTCGTTTCCTGCGAGAAGTGATAGTCGCCGTCTTTCCAGCGGAAGAGCCGGAAGACGATCTGCAGGATCTGAAGCTGGAGCGCCTGTTTGAGCGCGTCGACGGTGATGATGCCGTAGTGCACGAGGATGAACCCGAGGCGCTGCAGCGTCTCCTTCTGGATCTCGAGAGCGCGGTTGAGCTGATCCTGGGTCAGAAGCTCGCTGCGGATCAGGACGTGGCCGAGGCGGTTCTCGAGGCGATGGTTCAAGGAGTCGGCGCCGACGACCTTGCCGTCGAGAAAGGTGACGGTGACGGTATCGTCCTTGGCGCGCAGCGTCAGCACGCCGGTCTTCCGCTGCAGCCCGATGAGCTGGAAGATGTCCGCGAGACTGAAATCTTTGAGCGTGCCTTCGAGTGCCATGATCTAAACCGCGGCGCGGCGCCGGTAAACCGGCAGCGTCATGAAAATCCAGAGAATGATCGCCAGAACGATTGCCACGACGCGCACGAACGTGATTGCGGCGTCGCCCGGCGCGAGCACCGGAGCCAGGCGGCCGGTGAGCAGTGCCAGCGAAACGAAAAATACGAACGCGAATGCTCCGATCGTTCCGGCAGCCGTACGCCCTTCGATGACGTGCGCACAACCGGGCAGGAATGTGGCCAGCCAGCGATTGCGCGTGAGCATGCCTTCCTGATGGCCGCTGACTTCTTCGAGCTTGGCGCGTTTGGTGGCCATCGAAACACCGTCGCGCTTCAGATAGATGTGGATGCATTGCGTGCAGAACGTCGCGCTCTCGTGCGCCGGCTTGCAGCGCGGGCAGTACGTCCGTCCGCACTTGATGCAGGCGCCGGCGTATCCGGTCTTGCGTCGGATCATGTGCACGAGCGGCGCGAGAAGGATTGCCAGAATCGCGCCGAGAGTCAGCGGATTGCGGATGCTTTCGGCCGCGTCGAACCACGCGTAATTTCCGAAGAGCGACCGCGCCACGCCGCGGCGCGCGATGTTCGATGACACGCTCCACGCCTGCGCGATGGTCGGGTGATAGAGGACGACTTTCTGCGCCGGCGGCTGCGACGTGATGCGCTCGATCGACGTGCTGTCGATCTGTTTGGCGCGATCGAGCTTCTGCGCCTGCTGATCG
>DATART010000317.1:0-6279 GCA_036264035.1 Thermoanaerobaculia bacterium
GGCGTTTGAGGACGAGTCCTTTTCGTTTCTGCCGGGACAATGGGTGAACTTCCGTTTTCCGGACGGCGTTTCGCGCGCGTACACGATCGCGTCCGCGGCGCAACGGCCGCAGGCGGTGCAACTCTGCGTGCGCGTTGGCGCCGGCCGCGGCGGCAAGGCGCTGATGAAACTCGACGCCGGCGCGGCCGTGACCATCGACGGACCCTATGGCGATTTTCTGATCCCCGAGAATGACGGCCGTCCGATCATGTTCATGGCCGGCGACACCGGCATCGCGCCCGTGCGCAGCATGGTCCTGAGCATGCTCGCCCAACGCGATCCGCGAAAGATTTCCGTGCTCTACGAGCCCGACCAGCGCAACATTCTCTACTCCGCCGATTTCGATCCGCTCGCGCGCGATGGCGCCATCGTGCACGAGAGCGGAAAAATCGAGACGCTCATCGCCCGCAATCGCGAAGGTATGACCTCGGCGGCGCTCATGGCCGCCGGCTTCGATCCGTTCATCGACCGCGTCGGCGACGCGCTCCGCGAACACGGAATCAGCGCAAAAAACCTGATCAGCGAGACCTTCGGTCCGCAACCGTAGCTGCCTTTCTCCGCGACTCCGCGTCTCCGCGTGACCATTCAGGCACGATGTACGCAAACAGCCGCGTCAGGCAGCAATGACGTACTACGTTGAAAAACAACTCGCCTTCGGGCCGATCCGTTTCGGCGTTTCGACGCGGCAGGCGCTCGATGTCATCGGCGACGATCCGACTCTCAGCACGGGACCCAATGGCGAATTCATCCGCCGCCGCCAGGATGGATTCTTTTTCGGCGATACCGAGCGCGTGGTCGGACCGAGCATCCCCGTCAAACCGAGCATCAATCAGACGCCGTTCTGGTCTTCGCTGAAGCCCGCCGCATCCGGCAGTTATCTCTGGATGGTACTGATGGGATTCGGCGCGCTGATCATGCTCCTCGGCGTCGCCGTCCTCGCGAGAAAAGGTCCGCAAGGGTGGTTCGAGATCATCTTCGGCGCGATCTGCATCGCCATTCCGATCGTGATGACGGCGCAGCAGCGCCGGACGATTCGCCAACGCGAGGAGCGCGAGCGCGCCGAACGCGAGGCGGCGGAAACGCGCAATCGGGAGATGCTCTCGTGGTACACGAAAGCGCTCGAACATCTGCTCGTCGACCGCAGCGAGAATGGTCTCACCGCCCTTCGCGGCGAGCGTGCATCGCTCGATCTCGCCTACGAAATCTGGGCTCCCGCGGCGCGGCGGGTCCTGCTGAAGATTGCCTTCGAAGAGCTTGCACGCCGCGGTGTTGCCGAATCGGCCGCGATCTCGAAATTGCTGAGCGACGCCGGCGACGCCGCCGGACTCACTCCCGAACACGTCCACTCGGTCAAACGCGAGTTCTACTCCAGCATCGTCTGGCACCTCCTCGCCGACGACCGCCTCGGCACCGCGCAGGAAGCGGAGATCAAGACGCTGCGCGAAGGGCTCGGCCTCACCGAGGACGATGTCGAAGCCGAGATGAGCGCCATCGAACAGTTCCGCGCTCTGCGCGGCGTCGCCCGCGGCCTGCCTCGCGCGGAGTGCCCGATCCAACTCGCGTTTCAGGAGTACTGCATCCACCAGGCGCCGCTCGACACCGGCATGCTGTTCATCACGAACAAGCGGCTGGTGGCCGACGAACGAAAACGCACCGAGGTAGCGATGCCGAAGGTGTTCGAAGTGGTCGTCGACGCGGATGACAGCAGCATCGTCATCAAGTCCGACCAGAAAAAATCGCTGCGCCTCCGCACACGCAATCCGATCTTCACCGCCGGCCTGATCGACATGGCCTCCGCGCTCGACGAACGGCCCAAGGGTTTTGCGTAGCACCTTTCCGGTTGCACGGAACAGGTTGCCGGCGCGATGACAATAACGTTTGCATCGGACGCACCGGCACTCTATGATCCGCGGCCAAGGTCCTATACCCAATCTCAGGAGACGCAATGCCGCCACGGATTACTTCCGGCGCCGAGCTGGCCAAATGCCCCACTGGTATCGCCGGGCTCGATGAAATCACCAACGGAGGGATTCCGCGCGGTCGTCCCACGCTGATCTGTGGCAGCGCCGGCTGCGGCAAGACGCTCTTCGGAATCGAATTTCTCGTCAACGGCGCCATGCAGGGTGAGCCCGGCGTCTTCGTCGCCTTCGAGGAGCGCCCGGAGGAGCTTGCGCAGAACGTCACCTCCCTCGGCTTCGATCTGGAACGCCTGCAGAAGCAGAAAAAGCTCTTCGTCGAATACATTCACGTCGAGCGCAGCGAGATCGACGAAACCGGCGAATACGATCTCGACGCACTCTTCTTCCGGCTCGGCGATGCGATCGACACCGTCGGCGCGAAGCGCATCGTGCTCGACACGCTGGAGACACTCTTCTCCGGCTTCAGCAACGAAGCCATCCTCCGCGCCGAACTGCGGCGTCTTTTCCGCTGGCTGAAGGATCGCGGAATGACCGCGGTCATCACCGCCGAACGCGGCGACGGCGCGTTGACGCGGCAGGGGCTCGAGGAGTACGTGTCCGACTGCGTCATCGTCCTCGACCACCGTCTCGCCGACCAGGTGGCCACGCGGCGCCTGCGAGTCGTCAAGTACCGCGGCACGCGGCACGGCACTAACGAATACCCGTTTCTCATCGACAAGGACGGAATCGACGTCCTTCCCATCACCTCCATCGGGCTGACGCATGAGGCGTCCACAGAACGCGTTTCAACCGGCATCCCGGACCTCGACGCGATGCTCGCCGGCGGCGTTTATCGCGGATCGACCGTCCTGGTTTCAGGCACCGCCGGCGCGGGCAAGAGCAGCATCTCCTCCCACGTTGCGAAAGCGGCGTGCGAGCGCGGCGAGCGATGCCTGATCTTCGCGTACGAGGAGTCGCCGCAACAGATCCTGCGCAACATGCGCACGATCGGCATCGATCTGAGCACATACGTCCGCAACGGTTTGCTGCGTTGCATCGCGGAGCGTCCGACGACCTTCGGCCTGGAGATGCATCTGGCCACGATTCACAAGGCCATCCGCGATTACTCGCCGCGCATTCTGATCGTCGATCCGATCACCAACTTCTTCAGCATCGCCGATCCGAAAGAAGTCAAAGCGATGCTCATGCGCCTGGTGGACTTTCTGAAGCTCAAGCAGATTACGGCGGTCATGACCAGTCTCACCAGCGGCGGCCAGGCGTTGGAGGCGACCGAGGCAGGCATCTCGTCGCTCATCGACACATGGCTGCTGCTGCGCGACGTCGAAGCGAACGGTGAACGCAATCGCGCGATGTATGTCCTCAAGAGCCGCGGCACCGCGCATTCGAATCAGTTGCGCGAATTCGTGCTCACCTCCAAAGGCGTGAAACTGATCCAGCCGTACCTCGGACCCGAGGGCGTGCTGACGGGATCCTCACGCGTGGCGCAGGAGGCCAAAGAATCGGCCGCCATCGCAAAGCGCCGCGAGGAAGCCGGCCGGAAGCGCCGCGCCATCGAACGGCGCATGAAGACGCTCGATACCGAGATCGCCGCCCTTCGGCTGGAGATGAGCGCCGAGCACGACGAATTGGAACGCCTCGCCAGCGAGGAAACCGTGTGGCAACGGCAGGTCGCCACCGATCGAATGGCTATGGCCACCAGCAGGAAAAGCGCCGCCGCCGTTACCGGTCGTCGTCCGGCGCGGGTCAGGCGCCGGAAACAAGAGGGAATCGTCCCATGACAAAAAAAGCTGCCGCAGTCCCGAAGCCAAAAAAAACGAAAGACACATCGGACGACTCGTGGAACCTTCGGCTATACGTCGTCGGCCAGACGGCCAAGTCCGTCGCCGCCATCGCCAATCTGAAGAAGTTCTGCGCCGAACACCTCGACGACCGCTACACCATCGAGATCATCGACGTCGCCGCCGATCCGAAGATCGCCCGCCGCGACGAGATCGTGGCCATCCCCACGCTCGTCCGCAAGCTGCCCGTCCCCGTCCGCAAAATCATCGGAGATCTTTCGAACACAGACCGCGTGCTGGTGAGCTTCGATCTGCGGGCGAGAAGCTGAGGGTTTCTATGAGCAACCAATCTGAGCTTCTGAACCGCATCCGCGAACACGAAGACCTCATACGTGCGCTGCAGGGCGGGGAAATCGACGCCGTCGTCGTTCTCGAACACGAAGGCGCCCGAATTTCGCGCCTGAACAGCGACGAGCCGAACTATCGCACGCTCATCGAAGCGCTGCCGCAGGGTGTCGCGACCGTGCTCCCTGACGGAACGATGGTTTACGTCAATCCCCACCTGGCCGCGACGATCGGCATTCCCAGCGACACGCTCCTCGGACAGAACCTTCTGAACGTGATCACCGAGCTCGAACGCCCCCGTTTCGCCACGATGCTGGAGCGCGCCCTGACGGCGCCGCAGGAGAGCGGCTTCTCCTTCCGCTGGGCTGCCGGCGAAGCGCCTGCGCTCGTCTCCGCGATCAAGCTCCCCATCGCCGGCGCCGAGGCCGTAGGCCTCGTGATCGTCGACGTACGCGATCAGGTAGCGCGCCGCGCTGCCGAGGAATCGAGCCGCGCCAAGGACGAGCTGCTGGCCTCGGTATCCCACGAGCTGCGCACGCCTCTGACCTCGATCATGGGCTGGATTCAGCTCCTGGAGATCGAGTTAGCAGCTCAACCGGCCGTGAAGCCCGCGATTGAAAATCTGAAGAATGCAGTGATGGCCGAGACGAAGATCGTCGACGACCTGCTCGATCTCGCGCACTCCGAGAAAGGGACCCTGCATGTCGAACGAGAGGACTTCGACCTCCGTAACGCGCTGCGCATGGCGGCGAGCTTCGTCGAAGTGCAGGCGCAGAAAAAATCGCTTTCGCTCAAAATCGATCTGCCGGACGCACCGATCATCGTTCACGGCGATCCCGACCGGCTGCGCCAGGTCTTTCTGAACCTGCTCACCAACGCCGTCAAGTTCACGCCGCTGGGTGAAGTGAAACTCGTCGGCCATTGCGACGACGAAAGTGCGATCGTGACCGTGACCGACACCGGCATCGGCATTCTCAGCGAGTTCCTCCCGCTCGTGTTCGATCCCTTCCGCCGCAGCGAACGCGCCCAGGGCTATCCCGGTCTCGGCATCGGAATGGCTATCTCACGCCGCATCGTCGAATCGCATTCGGGAAGCATCGCCGTCGCCAGCGACGGCGCAGGCTGCGGGTCGACGTTCACGGTTCGGCTTCCTCTCGCCGAGCGCGCCGCGTAAGGCTGAAACCGGACAACAGGCAACCGACAACAGACAACAGAACCGACAGCACCTACCTCAACATCTCCCCCACCGCCGCCCGTGTCGATCCTGGATAGGGCACATCGCCTTTGATCGTGCGCCAGAGGATCAGGTTGAGCGTCAAGTCGTCGGCAACGTCCGGCTTCGAAAAATCCAGCAGCGCCGTTTTCTTCGACTCGGCACTCTCCGGATTCTTTTCATCGAGCGGCACTTCCGGTTTGAGCGCGTCGTAAGGTCTCAGGTCGGGCTGCTCCGCGAAGAGTCCGCGCATCGGACGGCCGTAGTGATCGAACTGCGACATCGAGTCGAGGCCGAGGATCTCTTCCATGGTGGCGATGACGTCAGTCGTGTTGATGAAGCGGTGGATGACGCCGCCGCGATTCCAGGCCGAAATCATTAGAAGGACCGAGCGGTGCGAATCGACGTGATCGGGACCATCTTTCGCGTCATCCTCCAGAACGAAAACAGCCGTATCGCGCCAGAACGGAGAGTGCGACAACCCGTCGATCATCCGGCCGAGCGCGAGGTCGTTGTCGGCCACGTAGGCGCGCGGCGTCGGCTTGTTCAAGGCAGCTCCCCGCGTGTGATCGTTGGGCAGGCGGATGATCTCGAACGCAGGCAACGATCCGCGCGTCACAAACTCGCCGAGCTCGCGCAGCCAGATGCCGGCGCGAGTCTGATCGGTGATCTCCATATTGAAACCGGGATAGTCGGGGCAGGTTGCGTTGCGCAACGCGCGCCGCAACCCGATGTACGCCTTCCCCGAAATGTTCTGAACCTCGGCGCCATTGGCCACGAACTCGCCGTAGTTTCGCAGCGAGACATGCTTCCGCACGGCCATGTCCCACAGGTAACCATTGGCCGGTGCCGCGGCGTCATCGTCGTCGTCGACCATCCGCTCCCGATTCGTCCCTTCATAGTCATACGTGCGTCCGCGGTCGTTATCCACGGCGGGGATGGTCTTCTCCACGTAGTCCGTCGCGTACGCGGCAGTGGACCAGTT
>DATART010000327.1:0-4852 GCA_036264035.1 Thermoanaerobaculia bacterium
ACCGACGGCATGGTGCGCGGTATGAAGGCCATCGACACGGGAGGACCGATCATGGTCCCCGTCGGACGCGAAACCCTCGGCCGCATCCTCAACGTTCTCGGCGAACCGGTCGACAACAAAGGTCCGGTCAATTCCGAGAGCACGCTGTCGATTCATCGCCAGCCGCCGCGCTTTGACGAGCAGTCGACGAACATCGAGATGTTCGAGACCGGCATCAAGGTCATCGACCTCCTCGAGCCGTACACCAAGGGCGGCAAGACCGGACTGTTCGGCGGCGCCGGCGTCGGCAAGACCGTTCTGATCATGGAGCTGATCAACAACGTCGCCAAAGAGCACGGCGGCTTCTCGGTGTTCGCCGGCGTCGGCGAGCGGACGCGCGAGGGGAACGACCTCTGGCTCGAATTCGCCGAGACCGGCGTTATCGTCCCCGGCGATTCGTCGAAGTCGAAAGCGGCGCTGATCTACGGTCAGATGACCGAGCCGCCGGGCGCGCGCCTTCGCGTCGGACTGACCGGCCTCACGGTCGCCGAGCATTTCCGCGACGCCGAAGGGCAGGACGTGCTGCTCTTCATCGACAACATCTTCCGATTCACGCAGGCCGGTTCCGAAGTTTCCGCACTCCTCGGCCGCATGCCGAGCGCCGTCGGATATCAGCCGAACCTTGCCACCGAAATGGGCGAGCTGCAGGAGCGCATCACGTCGACAAAACGCGGATCGATCACCTCGGTGCAGGCGATCTACGTTCCCGCCGACGATCTCACCGATCCCGCGCCGGCCACCGCCTTCGCTCACCTCGACGCGACCTCGGTTCTCTCGCGCCAGATCGCGGAGCTCGGCATCTACCCCGCCGTCGACCCGCTCGCATCGACCTCCAAGATTCTCGATCCGCGCATCCTCGGCGACGAGCATTACAACACTGCGCGCGCCGTGCAGGCCGTCCTGCAGAAGTACAAGGACCTGCAGGACATCATCGCCATTCTCGGCATCGACGAGCTGTCGGAAGAAGACCGCATCATCGTCAACCGCGCACGCAAGATTCAGCGATTCCTCTCGCAGCCGTTCCACGTTGCCGAGCAGTTCACCGGCATCAAGGGGCAGTACGTCAAGATCGCCGACACGATCAAAGGCTTCAAGGAGATCGTCGAAGGGAAACACGACGACATCCCCGAGCAGGCCTTCCTGCTCATGGGCACGATCGAACAGGTGCTCGAGCGCGCCGAGCAGATGAAGAAAGAAGCGGCGTAAGGAACCGGAATGGCCGAAGCACTTCCGACGAAGATCAACCTCACCGTCGTCACGCGCGAACGGAAGATCATCGACACCGAAGTCGATGAAGTCGTGTTGCCCGCGAGCGACGGGGAGATCGGCGTGCTCCCCGGCCACACTCCCCTGCTGACGACGCTGAAGATCGGCCAGATGCGCTACCGCAGCGGCGCGACGGTGACTCGCATGGTGCTCTCGTGGGGCTTCGCCGAGGTGTTGCCGGATCGCGTGATCGTCCTCGCCGAGCGCGGCGTGCTGGCCAGCGAAATCGATCCGGCCGCCGCCGAAGCCGAGCGCATCGCCGCCGAGAAAGAGCTGCAATACCTGTCATCGCACGACCCGGAATTTAACCGCGTCGAAGCGCGGCTCGAAGAGTCGGTTGCGATGATCGGCATCGGCCACGAGCACTGATGCGGCGACAGGATCAGACACTCCATCTTGCGAAAGCACAGACAAGAGTGTCTGTTCTGTGCCACATTGATCCTGCCGGTTGAATCAGTAGCTGCTACCGGCGAAGCCGGTGTGGCACAGACACTCTTGTCTATGCTTGCCGATGCTCGGGACGGCTGAGAGGGTCAACGCGTGCTGCGCCGTCCCCGGCGTTAAGCTTGCATCCGCTTGGCTGACGTTTCGTCCAACATGGAATCTTGGCTCGACCACTTTGCGTCGACGAACTTTCGTCGCAGCAGCGATACGGCGCACGATCTCAAGACGCCGCTGAATGTCGCCGTGCTCAATCTCGAATTGCTGCGCATGCGCGTGGCGAAGCTGACCGGCGGCGAGGATGAGAAGGTCAACGGATACGCGAAGTCGATCGAACAGGAGTTGCGCCGCATGGCGAAGATCTTCGACATCTTCTTCGTCCTCTCCACGCCTCCCAAAGATGATGAAGAGCCGGTCGACATCGACCTCTGCCCGCTCTGCACCGAGGCCGCGGCGGCCGCAAAGTACGATCTCGGCGGAGTTGACGGATCGTTCAAAGTCCGCGGCCACGACGCCAGAATTCGTCAGGCACTCAAGCTGTTTTTCGAGGGCGCGTCGCGTGTGTTGGATGAGATCGGACGCACCGCCGCCGTGGAACGTGCTGCCGGCGGTTTCACGATCACAATCACCGGCAAACCGGCGTCACCGGATTTCGAAATTACGAAGATCTTCAAGCTCTACTACACGGATGCGCTCGGCAACGCGGACCTCTCGCTGGCGGCTGCGCGACTCATCGCCGAAACGTACGGCGGTGAGCTGAACGCTCTGGACGAACGTGATAAGGTCTCGATCAGGTTGACATTCCCAGGTGAATAGATGAAGAAAGTGCTGATCGTTGATGACGACCGCGCGACGAGTGCCGGCATGGCCGACGTCGTCGAGGAATGGGGCTACGATGCGGAAGTCGCCGACACCGTGAAAGCCGGGTGGAATTCCGTCTCGAAGATGGTTCCGGACGTCGCCATCGTCGACCTCAAACTTCCGGACGGCTCCGGCCTCGATCTGCTGCATCGCATCAAAGAAACGTATCCCGACGTCTCGGTCGTGATCCTCACCGGCCACGCCACGGTCGACTCGGCCGTCAAGGCTCTCAAAGTTGGCGCCGAGGATTACGTTACCAAGCCGGTCGACCTTCCGCGCCTGCAGGTCATCCTCAAGTCTGTCGAAGACAAGCAGATGATGAAGCAGGAGATCCTCGAGCTTCGCCGTCAGCTGCAGAAGATGGGCGCGCTCGGGCATCTGGTCGGGAAATCGCCGCGGATGCAGAAGCTCTTCGAAGAGATCGAGATGGTCGCGAACACCGACGCGAACGTCTTCATCGTCGGCGAGTCGGGATCGGGCAAGGAAGTCGTCGCGAACACGATCCATTCGCTGTCGCGCCGGCGCCTCAAGCCGTTCATCGCCTTCAACTGCGGCGCCATCTCGCCGACCCTGATCGAATCCGAGATCTTCGGCCACGAGAAGGGCGCCTTCACGAACGCGATCAAGCGCCGCGAGGGCTATTTCGAAGTGGCCAAGGGCGGCACCGTTTTCCTCGACGAAATCACCGAGATGCCGATCGAGCTGCAGGTCAAGCTGCTGCGCGTGCTCGAAGAGGGCAAGTTCCGGCGCGTCGGCGGCAATGAAGAGATCTACATCGAAGCGCGCGTCATCGCTGCATCGAACCGCGATCCGCAGAAGGCCATTGTCGACGGCAAGATGCGCGAGGATCTCTACTATCGGTTGAATGTGTTTCCGATCGAGGTCCCGCCGCTGCGGGAGCGCCTAGAAGACATCCCGCTCTTCTCCCACTTTTTTCTGCAGAAGTTGAATGAGACGGAAGAGAAGAAGGTCGAGAACATCGAGGCCGACTTCATCGAGGCGTTGCAGCAGTACGAGTGGCCGGGCAACGTGCGCGAGCTCCGCAACGTGATCAACCGCGCGTTCATCATGGCCCGCGGCAGCAGTCTCACGGTGGAGTGTCTCCCCGACAAGCTCCTCGGCGCGCGCAAGCGCCGCAGCCGCGACGGCGTGATGATCCCGCTCGGCCAGCCGATGGAAGAGGTGGAGCGCATCGTCATCGAAGAGACGCTCAACATGACCGACGGCGACCGCCGCAAGACCGCCGAGATCCTGGGCATCTCGTACAAGACGCTCTACAACAAGACCAAAAAATACAAAGCTGCCGGCGGCGGAGACGACGAAGAAGACGACTCCTGACGCCATAAACTCTACAATTCGTAGCCTTTTTCGCCTTCCTGACGTCGCGGTGTTATCGTCCGCGGCTCGATCGATCCGGACGCCCTCGCGTACGCGCGTGCCTCACGCACGCGCGAGGAATTCCGGCGTCGGCGTGGAAGGTTGGGCGTTCCGCAATGGCCAAAAACCTCGTCATCGTCGAGTCTCCCGCGAAAGCGAAGACGATCAATAAGTTCATCGGCAGCGACTACGTCGTAAAAGCTTCCGTCGGTCACGTCCGCGATCTGCCGAAGAGCGACCTCGGCGTCGATGAGGAGACGTTCGAGCCGACCTACGAGGTCCTCGAAGGCAAAGAGAAGGTAGTCGCTGAGCTGCGTGCTGCCGCGAAAAAGGCCAGCGTCGTCTACATCGCCTCTGACCCTGATCGCGAAGGGGAGGCGATCGGCTGGCACGTGATGAACCTCCTCGGCGGCGACTCGAAGAAAGTCCGCCGCATCCTCTTCCACGAGATCACGAAGAACGCGGTTCGCAAGGCGATCGATCAGCCGGGCGAGATCGACATGAATAAGGTGAACGCGCAGCAGGCCCGGCGCGTGCTCGACCGCCTGGTCGGCTACAAGCTCTCGCCGCTGCTCTGGGACAAGGTCCGTCGCGGTCTTTCCGCCGGCCGCGTGCAGTCGGTGGCGATGAAGATGATCGTCGACCGCGAGGAAGCGATCAAAGCGTTCGTCCCCGAGGAGTACTGGACGTTCGCGGCGAAACTAGCTGCGGGAGTTCCTCCGCAGTTCATCGCCAAGCTTTCAAAAGTCGACGGCAAGAAGGCCGACGTCACCAACGAAGAGCAAGCGCGCGTCATCGAGGCGGTGCTCAAGTCGGGAAGCTACGTCGTTGAGTCGGTCGCGCGGAAGGAAAAGAAGCAGTCCGCCGC
>DATART010000362.1:0-14941 GCA_036264035.1 Thermoanaerobaculia bacterium
CACGTTTGGCGGGACGTTGGCAGGCTTCTGATTCACCGCATCGGAGAGGTAGGAGAAGTTCGCCCCCTGTGGTCTTCCAGGAGGGCGGGCACCTCGTGACGCGCCTGAACTGCTCGAAAAACAGCGGCGCGACGTGGAGCACACCGATCGCCGCCGCAAGCGGCGACAGCGCATTTCCGCGGGTGTCCGTCGGGACAGACGGGATGGTGTACACCGTGTCGCGCGCCGGTAATCTCGTGGTCATCGACAAGTTCAGCGACTGCGCAAGCGGTCTCGCCCATCAATCGAGCTTTCCCGTAAGAGTGGCGATCCGCAATGTGCAATGCCCCGTCGCAGGACTCGATCGGTGCAACGATGGCAACACGCTCTCGAGCCCGACCCTCGCCGTCGACGATCACCACGCCGACCGCGTGTATCTCGCCTTTGCCGGGACGAACAGCCAACACACCGGGCAGAACATCGGCGTCATTCAGTCGACGAATGGCGGAAAGAGGTTCGATCTCAATGCCGTGGTGCTGAACGGTGGCGGCCCGGCCAAGCGCTTTATGCCGTGGATCGTAGTCTCGAACAGCGTCGGATATGTCGGATGGTACGACCGGCGCAACATCAGCCCGATGCACAACGACAAGGCGAGTTACTACAAGAACAGCTTCTTCATGCGCAACGGACAGCTGACGGCGGGAACGGAAGAGAATCTGAGCGGCGGAGTTGACGATCTGCAGTGCAACGGCTGGCCGAGAGCCCCGCGTGCGAAACAGGACGCCACGGCCTGTACGAAAAAACCGCAGCTCGCCGGCTTTTGCCTCCCGTCTACGACGGCCATCCGATGCGACTACTCGGTAACACCCAGCACGTGCCCGGCGAAGACGACATGCCAGACCGGCAGCGGACTGCCCAAGTACGGCGACTACAACGGCCTCGCGGTAGGTGGAGGAAAGCTCGTGAACGTCTGGGCCTCAACCGTGCCGCCCGCAGGCGCCGGGGGTGCTCGGACGTTTACTGCTGCGCCGCGGGTGTGGGCCACCGTCACCTCGGTCCCTTGAGGGCTGACCAAATCATTACCTTTTACCGGTTGCCCTCGCGATTACCTGGATCGCCGGAGCTTGCGTTCCGTTGCTTCGTGCGTGACCCTACGAACACGGTTTCCCCGCGCACTCCGTGACGCCCTCGGGGCTTCGGGGGAACTTGAACATCGGCAGGCGGATGCCGCTGACTTTGAGCTGATCGGCCCACGTCTTCGCTGGCGGCAGAAGATTGCCCGCGCCGAGATACCGTTCTGATTCGCGTTCGCCGGCTGCGATCCCTGGCTCGCCGTCAATGTCGCGAACGACTCCGGCGTGGCCGTACCGAACGCGCCGTCGGTGCAGAAGTCGAAAGTGCCTCGATCCGCGGCTCCGGCTCCTGCGCGAGACACGCGGCGGCGACCGCGAGGACCGGCGTGACATACAGACGCATCGCGCCTCCCTCCCCTGCTAGATCTGGTACACGAACGTGGCGGCGTTATCCGCCAGCACGAGTACATCTCCTCGTCTCAACTGCACCTCAGTGATCCGTTCGCCGCCGGCCTTGCCGAGGAACGTGCCGTTCGTTGAGTTTTGATCGATGGCCACCACTTTCCCATCGCGAGGAACGATGCGGAGGTGCCGCTTGGAGATGCGGTTGTCCGCGATGGCCACCTGCGACATGGCCGGATCGCGGCCGATGTAGATGCCGTCCTTTTCGATGATGAAGTGCTGCCCTTCCAGCGCGCCGCTGGTGCATTGCAGCATGCCGTACCACTCCACCATTTCGGTGGAACTCGCTTCCGGCTGCGCGGGGACGGCGGCCTGGCGCGTCACGTCGACCGGATTCTGCGGAGCGGGCGCGGGCGAAACCGGAAGCGGCCGTGCGGGCGGCGTGTCGTTGACGTTGAGCGCCGGAATCTTCGTCGTCGGAGCGCGCGGCGATAGCGAGGTGCCGTCGGCAGCGCGCTCACGCCTGCCGGCCCGGATGCGTTGATAGAAGGCGAGACCGATCGGCACGAACACGGCGAGCAGCAGCAGGACGATGGCCCACAGCAGAACCGTCTCGATCATCCGCGATCCGCCTCCAAAACACCGTCACCGCACGCGGCGTCCCCTTCCGGAAGGAAGGCGCCATCTGCATCGTGAGAACTTTCGAGCGCTCATGATACCCATGACAGGTCGCGCAGCTACTGGATGTTTTGCCGACGGGCCGCCGTGATCCACTAATCGACTAATCCACTGCTACGGCATCATCTCGCTCTCCGTCGACTGCTTTCGTTTGAGGTCGGAGGCGAGGTTGAAGGTGAGGATGATTTTGCCGAGACGGACGAGATCACCATCGGCCAGGAGCCGCTTCCCGGACAGCTTCTCGCTGTTGACGTACGTGCCGTTGCGGCTGCCGGCGTCTTCGATCACGAAGCCGTCCGCCGTCCGGTCCACGCGCGCGTGGCGGGCGGAGACGCTGCCGTCGGTCAGGACGATCGAATTCACCGGAGTGCGGCCAATCGTCGACGTCTCTTCAAGCAGCGGATGCATCGTCCCATCATGGGCCGTCAGAGTGCCGATCATCTGCTGCTCCGTCGTCTTTGCCTGCGACGGCGCCGGAGGAGGAACAGGCGCGGGTGCGGGAGGAGGCACGGGCACCGCGCCGCGAGCGGTGACTCCGGAATCCGACAACACTTCGATGAGTCCGGAGGTCTCCAGCCGCTTGACGATTGGATAGAGCTCGTCCGCGGCTCGTCCGGTTGATGCGCGCAGCCGCACCAGCGATTTGCCGGTGCCGATCTGGAAGAGGATCTGAAACTCCTCGGGGCTCAGGCTGATCGCTTCCGGCGGCCGGTTGACGACGCGAAGCGTGACGCCGTCGTCCGGATAGAGATGCGCGAGACGGCGCGCGTCGGCGATACGCTCCTCAGCCGCGGCCATGAGCGCCGGCAGTTCCTGCGCTTCCATTTCGGGCAGCGCGACCTCATCGAGAAAACTGAAAGTGCCGTCGCTCCATCCGAGGAGCCGGGCCATGACTCCTGCGGCATCGCCGTTCCCCTCGGCGCCGACCACTTTGCCGTCGCGAAAGGCAAGCCGAACGCGCTGCCCTCCCGATTCGGCATCAAATGTCCCACTGCACGTCCCGGCGATGAACGCCAGCAACTCCCTCGGCGCGAAATGTCGAAGGCTCCCCTGTAGTACGACCGGCATAGGGGAAGTTTACCGTAGCGACGAAAGACCTCAGTTCACTCGGCTTTCTTCGCGCGCAGCCGAATATCCGCATCGAGGCGGTGCCGTCCATCGGGCCACGCCTTTACGAAGGCGCGCCACATTGTCGCCGTGTCGCTGGCGAGGGCGAGCTCGAAGTCGATCGCTTCCTGACGGCAACGTTTCGCCTCGGCGGCATGCGCCGAGCCCGGATACGCATCGATGAACTGCTGCCACGCGGCCGAGGTGCCGTTCTCCCACGTCTGCTGGAACGCCGTTTCGTCGCTGATGCTCGGAGCGACGCGCGTCAATGCATCGCGCGCCGCGTCGCCGACCGGCGTGCCGGGCGGATGCGCCTCGGCCAGACGCTTCAGCGCGGCGCGATCGCCCTCCGCTTCTTTCACGCGGATCTCGTCGATCAACGACAATTCGAATGCGCGCACTTTGGCCTGCGTCGTATCGGCGACCGTGATCGAGGGCATCGTTTGTTCGGGTCCGCGGCGGATGCGGTTCACATCGTCGCGGTCGAGCGTGCCAACCGGCGCGCTGAGGAACGGCTGCAGCGCCTTCGACATCGCGCGCGCATCGGCGAAACGGCGGCGCCGATCTTTTTCCAGCGCATGGAGAATCGCCGCTTCGAGCTCGGCCGGCCATTGGCCGTCTTTCGCCGACTCGTGGAAACGGCGCGGCGGCTGCATGAGGTGTTTCATGATGTAGCCCTGCGGCGTCTCGCTGACGAACGGCGGCACGCCGAGCAGCATCTCGTAGAGGACGACGCCGAGGCCGTAGAGATCGGCGCGGCCGTCGAGCTGTTCGCCGTCCTCGATGCTGCCGAGCTGCTCGGGCGACATGTACTTCGGATTGCCGATCAGGATCCCGGCCTGCGTCGCCATCTCGCTCGCCGGCGTGTTCACATCCTTGGCGATGCCGAGGTCGATGATCTTCGCCACGAGGCGATCGTCGGCGTCATAGGACAGCATGATGTTGTCCGCCGATATGTCGCGATGCAGCAACCCGCGGCGATGGATGTGATCGAGTCCGGCCAGAACCTGCACGGCGACGTCCGCGGCCAGCGGCAGCGGGAAGCGTCCATTCGACACGCTCCACTGACGCACCGTCGTGCCGTCGATGAACTCCGTGACCATGTAGCTGCCGCCGTCGCCGAGAAAGAAATCGTGGACAACGGCAATGTTCGGATGATGAATCTGCGTCGCCAACCGCGCCTCGCGCAGAAAGCGCTGCCGGTAGCCCTCATCCGCGAGCATCCCCTCCTTCATCACCTTGATACAGCGAAAAACATCGAGGTGAAGATGCCGAGCCTTGAACACATCCCCCATCCCACCGCCACCGAGGCGGTTGAGGATCTCGTACTTGCCATCGAGCACGGTTCCCGGCCCGAGGGAGAGCGGATTGGGCATGCGGGAACGAGGATAGCGCTTAAGGCATGCCGGCTGCATTCTGCGGCTACAGCTTCAGCTAATGTCCAACACCACCACCGTTCCTTCGTCGTCCGCCGGCGATCGGTTTGATGCGCTGACGAGAGCGTCCTCGCTGATGCGCGAGGGGTATTCCGTTCGCGACATCGCCGGTCAGCTGATCGATCTCTGCTCGCAGATCGTGCCGGCGGATGGCATCGCCATCTGGCGGCTCGATACGCGCGAAGGGCGATGGGCGATCACGGCGTCGCGCGGACTGTCGGCGGAGTTCGTCGCGGTGACGCTGCCGGAGCGCGGCGGATCGACCTCGCGCCTCTTGCGCGAGCCGTTCATCGTCGACGATCCATCGCATTGGCAGGAAGTGAGCGGACGCTCCGCACTCTACGACGGCGAAGGCATCCAGCGGATGCTCGTACTGCCTCTGATGATTCGGGGCGAAGCGGCGGGAACGATCTGCTGCTATTTCCGTACGAAACACGAGTTGAGCGCGGAGGATCTGGCCGCGGCGAGGGCGTTCGCGAGCGTCTCGTCCAATGCGCTGAGTGTTTCGAAGCTCGATCGCCTCGCCGACGTCGCGCGCATCGTCTCCGGCGAGCTCGATATCGAGAAACTCGTGCAAGGCATTACCGATGCGGCCACGGAACTCACCGGCGCCCAGTTCGGCGCGTTTTTCTACAACGTGACGAACGAGGCCGGTCAGTCCTACATGCTTTACACAATCTCGGGCGTGCCGCGCGAAGAGTTCTCGAAGTTCCCCATGCCGCGCAACACGGAGATTTTCGCTCCGACGTTCGCCGGCGCGGGAACGGTGCGCAGCGCGAATATTCAGAAGGATCCCCGCTACGGGCACAACGCTCCGCACCATGGAATGCCGGCCGGCCACCTTCCCGTCGTCAGCTATCTCGCCGTGCCGGTGGTCACGCGGGATGGCAACGTCCTCGGCGGACTCTTTTTCGGCCATGCGGATGAGGGCGTTTTTTCGGATGCCGAGGAGCGCATCGCCGAGGCGCTGGCGGCGCAGGCGGCGGTGGCGATCGACAACGCCAGGTTGTATGCGGCCCTTCGCCAGGACCGCGCGCGGTCGGCGGCCAGCGAGCGGCGCTATCGGTCGCTCGTTCTCACGACGCCGACGCGCCAGGCCATCAGTGCCGCAAATTCCGAGGGATATCGCGAAGAAGATTCGTCCTCGTGGCGTGAGCTGACGGGCCAGACCTTTGAGGAAATGCGCGGCCACGGTTGGCTCAACGCCATCTCCCCTGCCCATCGCGAACGCGTGGCGCGCGCGTGGGACGAAGCGATTGCCTCGCGTGCGACATTCGACCAGCAGTTCGCATTGCGTCTCGCGGACGGCTCCTACCGCTGGGTCGCCTCGCGCGCGGTGCCGGTCTACGACACCGGCGGCAAAGTCGGCGAATGGATCTGCACGACGACCGACGTGCATGACGCGCGCGTCAGCGACGATGCCCATCGTTTGCTCGCCCGCGCGACCGAGCTTTTCGCGTCATCGCTCGATTACGAACAGACGCTGAAGACGCTGACGACACTCGCCGTTCCGGAGATGGCCGACTGGTGCGCCGTCGACATGGCCGATGACGTCCATCCGCCGTTCCGCCGTCTGGCAATCGCGCACGTGGATCCCGCAAAGACCGAACTGGCCTGGGAGATGTACCGCAGGTACCCGCCCGATCCGGAGAGGTCGCAGATCGCCGCGGTCCTGCGGACGGGTAAATCGCAACTCGTCTCCACGATCCCCGCGGGCATGATTGAATCGATGATCAAAGACGAGGAGCAGGCGCGCATCGCGCGCGAAGTTGGGCTGATGTCATGGATGATCGTGCCGCTGCGATCGCGCGGCCGCGTTCTTGGCGCGGTGTCGTTCGTCTCTTCCGATTCGCAACGGCGCTTTACCGAAGTCGACCTGCAGCAGGCGGAGGAGTTGGCGCGCCGCGCGTCGGTGGCGATCGACAACGCGATGCTCTACCGCGATGCGCAGCAGGCGAATCGCGCGAAGGACGAATTCCTGGCCACGCTCTCCCACGAGCTGCGCACGCCGATGACCTCGATCCTCGGCTGGGCGCGATTGCTGCGCATGGGACTTCCCGCCGATGAATCCGTCGACGCCGTCGAAGCGATCGAAAAGAGCGCGCTCGTGCAGGCGCAGCTCATCGACGACATCCTCGACGTCTCGCGCATCATCTCCGGCAAACTGCGCGTCGATCCGGAGCCGGTCGATCTGCGTACGATCGCGAACGCCGCGCTGACGACCGTGCATCCGGCGGCGCAGGCGAAGAACATCGAGATCGTCACCGCGTTCCCGCCGGCACTTCCGCCGGTCGCCGGCGACGAAGGACGCCTGCAGCAGGTGATCTGGAACCTGCTGTCGAACGCGATCAAGTTCACGCCGCGCGGCGGAACCGTCAGGCTGCGCATCGACGTCGCCGGATCGCTGCTGCGCCTGGCCGTGCAGGACTCCGGCGAAGGCATCGCGCCCGAGTTTCTGCCGCACGTTTTCGAGGCGTTCCGGCAGCAGGACAGCTCGACGACCCGCATCCACGGCGGCATCGGCCTCGGCCTGGCGATCGTACGCTACATCGTGGAATTGCACGGCGGCCGGGTGTCGGTGGAAAGCGCCGGCACCGGAAAGGGATCGACGTTCACGGTCGAACTGCCGGTGCTCGAAGCCGCAACGCAGATGCCATTGCCGCGCGCCGCAACTTCCTCACATCGCGCCGAGGCGGAAACGTTGCCGCTGCCGTCGCTGGAAGGCATTCGCGTGCTCGCGATCGACGATCAGGCCTACACGCGCGACATCGTCGCCGCGATCCTCCGCCGCTGCGGCGCCGAGGTGACGACGGCCACCTCGGTGCGCGACGCGCTGGAGCATGTCGCGCAATCAACGCCCGACGTGATCGTCTGCGACATCGCCATGCCGCAGGAAGACGGCTACGCCTTCGTCCGCGAGCTGCGCGCGAATGCCGACGCGAAAATCGCATCGCTGCCGATCATTGCGCTCACTGCCTTCGGCCGCGCCGAGGATCAGGAAAGCGCCCTCGGCTCCGGCTTCGATGACTACCTCAAGAAGCCGGTCGAGCCGGCGGATCTCGCGAACGCGGTGCTGCGCGCGAAGGGGACCTGACTCTCTCGGACCCACGCCGCATTATGCTATTCTTACCAGTAAGAGTAAGAAAGAGACACCATGCGAATCACATCGAAAGGTCAGGTCACAATTCCTCAGGAAGTCCGCGAAAAGTTCGGCCTCCTCCCCGACACCGAAGTCGACTTCGTCGTAAAACGCAATTCCATCCACCTGGTGAAAGCCGACAACCCGAAGAAGATGACACGCGGCGAGTTAATCGTCAGCCGCATGCGCGGAAGGGCCAAGGGCGGAATGTCCACCGATGAAATCCTGGCGCTGACGCGGAAGTAAGCGGATGTACACGCTCGTCGACACCAACGTTCTCCTCGACGTGATCACAGAGGATCCCGAGTGGGCTGACTGGTCTTCGGAAGCGTTATGGCGCGCGGGGGATGAATCAACGCTGGCGATCAACCCCATCATCTACGCGGAAGTGTCGATTCATATCCGTACGATCGAAGAGATGAACGACATCGTTTCACAGGAGGATTTTCGCAGGCTGGATTTGCCCTACGAAGCTGCCTTCCTGGCTGGCAAGGCATTTCTGGCGTATCGCAGCCGCGGGGGCATGAAAGACGTACCGCTCGCCGATTTTTATATCGGCGCGCATGCGGCCGTATCCGGAATGCGCCTGCTGACGCGAGACGCGCGGCGCTACCGCACTTACTTCCCCACTGTTCCGATCCTCGCGCCGTAACCCGCTACGCCTTCTTCACCGCCTGCACTTCGGCTTCGATCTTCACTTTGTTCGCCACGAGGACACCGCCGGCTTCGAGTGCCTGGTTCCACTCCAGTCCCCACTGCCGGCGGTCGATTTCGCCTGTCGCGGTGGCGCCGGCGCGGCGGCCGCCCCAGGGGTCGGTGCCCTGACCGCCGTAGACGCAGTTGAGCGTCACTTCGATCGACGTGCCGCGGATGTTCAGGTCGCCGATGAGGCGGAACGCGTCGCCTTCCTTCGCCATCGCGCCTTCGATCCGCTTGCTGCGGAAAGTGATGGTCGGATGATTCTCGACGTCGAGAAAATCAGGTGAGCGTAGATGCCCGTCACGATCGGGCGAGCCGCTGTCGAGACTGGCCGCGTTGATCTCCACCTCGACCGAGGAGCGATCAGGATTCGTCTCATCCGCGCGAACGGTGGCCTTGAACTCCTTGAACCGCCCGCGAACGGTAGTGAACATCATGTGTTTGACCGCGAATTCAATCGTCGAGTGCGCCGGATCGATCTCCCAAATGCTTTCAGCCATACAACATCCTCCTGACGCCGAGGACGGCTGCACTAGGCGGGCCACTTTGTGAAGAGGAAACAGCGAACTCTCTACGTTCCGTGATGTCGGCCAGGTAAAGAGCGTCGGACTTCACAACGGCACGGCCTCAGCGAGAACGCCGGCTTTGATGATCTCATTGAGCCATGACGAAGCCACGACGTCGACGCGCCGGCCGAGCAGTTCCTCAAGGTCGGCGATGAGGCCTCCGGGGAACCATGGCGGAGTATCTCCGCCGATCTCGATGAGAAAGTCGATGTCGCTATGCGGCCCGGCGTCCCCGCGTGCGACGGAGCCGAAGACGCGGATGCTGCTTACGCCGTGCTTCGAGGCAATCCGCAGGATCTCTTCACGCTTGCCCAATAGAATCTGCTCGATTCCCATTTGCACATTGTAGGCGCGCTGGCACGCCGGCGGTTCGCCAAGCCACGTTCGATCTCGCGCTACAGAAACCGCGGGAACTTCTTCGGCATCGCTTCGTGCATCAGCTCGTAAACGCACTCGAAGATCGTCTCGCGGTTCGGCTTCGACCAATAGTCGCCGTCGGATCCGTATGCGGGGCGGTGCTCTTTGCCGGGCAGCGTGCGCGGCTCGGAGTCGAGCCAGTCGTAGCCGCGGTCGCGCTCGAGGACGTTCTGCATCATGTACGCGGTGGCGCCGCCGGGGACGTCTTCGTCGATGAACACCACGCGGTTCGTTTTCTTCAGTGACTCGACGATGACGCCGCGCACATCAAACGGTAGCAGCGTCTGGATGTCGATCACCTCGGCATCAATCCCAACCTGCGCGAGCAGTTCCGCGGCTTCCATCACGATGCGCAGTGTCGCGCCGTAGCTCACCAGCGTCACGTCGGTTCCGGCTCGCATGATCTCGGGAACGCCGAGGGGGAGCGTGAAGTCGGCGATGTTCGTGGGGAGCTTTTCCTTGATGCGATAACCGTTGAGCACTTCGATGACGATGGCCGGGTCGTCGGAGCGCAGCATCGTGTTGTAGAAACCGGCGGCCTGGGTCATGTTGCGCGGGACGCAGACGCGCATGCCGCGCACGAGGTTGATGATGGCCGACATCGGCGAGCCGGAGTGCCAGACGCCTTCGAGCCGATGCCCGCGCGTGCGGATGATCACCGGGCACTTCTGCCCGCCGCGCGTGCGCCAGCGCGTCGTGGCCAGATCGTCGGAGAGGATCTGGATGGCGTAGAGGATGTAGTCGAGGTATTGGATTTCCGCGATCGGCCGCAGCCCGCGGAGCGCCATTCCGATGGCCTGGCCGACGATCGTGCATTCGCGGATGCCGGTGTCGGAAACGCGATAGAGGCCGTACTTTTCCTGCAGGCCGATGCAGCCTTGATTGACGTCGCCGAGCTTGCCGACGTCTTCGCCGAGGGCGATGAGGTTCGGGTAGCGCTGGAACGCGGCGTCGAAGCAGGCGTTGATGATCTCGGAGCCGTTCTTCTCGGGCGCAGCGTTGTC
This sequence comes from Thermoanaerobaculia bacterium, assembly GCA_036264035.1. Classification (GTDB taxonomy): domain Bacteria; phylum Acidobacteriota; class Thermoanaerobaculia; order Gp7-AA8; family Gp7-AA8; genus JADGNZ01. Next base: position 10,501 of record DATART010000362.1, read on the forward strand.
GTACTGCGGTTTCGTTTCACTGACATTGAGGGCCGACTCGATGCCGCTGCTGTACAGCTCATCGTCGTACAGCGCGGCGATGGCGAACTCGCGCTCGCGCCGCCAGTCGGCGATGCGGTTGAGGACGTCCTCGTGGCCGGTGACCGATTCGCGCGCGGCGATCAACGCGCTCGTCAGCGCTTTCATCGCATCGCGGCGATACGGCGCCTGCGTTTTCTGGAGCTCGGACTTGATCGCCTCGAGCTCGTTGCGATTCGAGCCGAGTGCGGACAACTCGTCGATGAATCCGATCACCGTCTTCACCTCGGCGTCGATCGGTCCGCGATACGTTTCCCACGCCCGCCGCTGCGCTTCACGCACGAGGCGAACGTCTTCTTTTTCGAGGCCGTCCAGTTCATCCGCGGTGGCGATGCCGTGGCCGATCATCCACTCGCGCATCTTCTTGATGCAATCGAACTCGGTCTCCCAATCGAGCCGCTCTTTCGACTTGTAGCGCTCGTGCGAGCCGGACGTCGAGTGTCCCTGCGGCTGCGTCATCTCGTCGACGTGGATGATGGCGGGCACGTGCTCCATGCGCACGATCGACGCCGCGGCGATGTACGTCTCGCACAACGCGGGATAGTCCCATCCGTGCACGATGTAGATGTCGTAGCCGCTCTTCTGCTTCGGATCGCGCTGAAAGCCTTTCAGCAGTTCCGAGATGTGACCCTTCGTCATCTGGAATTCGTTCGGCACCGAGATGCCGTAGTTGTCATCCCAGATGGAGACGAGCATCGGCACCTGCAGCACCCCGGCCGCGTTGATCGACTCCCAGAACATCCCCTCGGCACAACTGGCATTGCCGATGGTGCCCCACGCGATCTCGTCGCCATTGCGCGAGAACTGCGTGGCGGCCTTCAACTCGTCGAGCTCGCGATAGACCTTCGACGCATACGCGAGGCCGACGAGCCGCGGCATCTGCGAGCCGGTCGGCGAAACATCGGCCGACGTGTTGTACGTGTCGGTCTGATTGCGGAACGAGCCGTCGGGATTGAGCAGCCGCGAAGCGAAGTGGCAATTCATCGAGCGGCCGCCCGACCACGGATCGTGTTCGACGTCCGCGTTCGCGTACAACTGCGCGAAGAATTCGTCGAGCGTGCCGATGCCCGAGGCGAAGATGAAGGTCTGATCGCGGTAGTAGCCGCTGCGCCAGTCGCCCTTGCGGAAGGCGCGGGCCATGGCCAGCTGCGCGACTTCCTTACCGTCGCCGAAGATGCCGAACTTGGCCTTGCCGGTCAGCACTTCCCTGCGCCCGATCAGGCTGGCCTGCCGCGAGCGCCACGCTACGCGATAGTCGTCGATGATGCTCTCGCGCGTGAACTGCGTGCGGATCGTTTCGGTCTGTTCCGGTGTCGCCACGAAGCGAAGTTTATCCGCAGATTTGCGCAGATGCACACAGATGAGATGCCGCGCGATTCTTCATCTGCATTGATCTGCGTCATCTGCGGATCAACAGTCCGTTGACGGGGTCGAGCCTCATCGGCGCATCGGGGAACGCACCGATCTCGAGACCGCGCCGCGGATCGTGCAGCGGCTTCCCGGCGTAGTCGATCTTCACCGGCTTCGCCACGGTCGCCGCGTAGCGATAGAGATTGCGGTAGCTGCGCTGGAAGCGCTCGTAGCGCGTGTAGGTGCCGATCGCGCCGATGAGCAGCGGAATGGCGAGAATGGCCACGGCCCACCAGCGGCGATCGACGGCGAAAACGAAAAGCGTCAGGGTGACCGGGATGAAGTAGAGCCGCGGCACGAACATCAGATAGTGGATGAGGTCATGTCCCTGATACGTCGCGAACATTGATAGATACACAACGACTGCCGCCCCGGCGTAAGCGAAGAACGCCGCGCGCGCCCGCCACGTGCGCATGGCCGCGATCGAGAAGGCGAAGACGATGTAGCCGATGATGCCCGGCGATCCCCACAACGTTTCGCGCCAGTAGCTTTCGGTGAGTCCCTTCGCAGTCGGCAGCAGCATCGACAACTGAAATTGATGCGTATCGGCGGCTGATCCAAACGGCACGATGAGGCTGCGCAAGCCGAAGTAGAGGAAACCGATGGCGATTGTGGGAATGGCCACTTTGATCGCGTCGCGCAATTTCACGCGATCGATGGCGATGAGAAGCAACAGCAGTGGCAACACCATCGCCGCCGTCTCTTTGAAGAAAAACGCGAATCCGAAAACGAAACCTGCCTCCAGAAACCAGCCGCGCGCGACGAGGAGCAATCCCCATGCGGCGAGAAGGAGCACCGAGGCGTCGAAGATGTTCGCGAACCAGCCGGACACGATGATCGCGCCGGCCGAGAAGAGCGTTGCGAAAACGAAAACGAAATCGCGGCGATCGTCGCGGCCGGCCCAATTGGTCAGCGCGCGGAGCAGCAGCGCCACCGCGCCGCTGATCATCAACATGTTGACGATGCGCAGGAAGGGCCAGGCGATATCGAACGGCAATGCGTGAATCGTCAATGCGGCGAAGATCGTCGGAATCGGACGCCAGAACGGCAGCGGCGTTTTCAGGATCATCGAAACGAGCTGCATCGCGCTTTGATGCTGGTCGCCAAAGACGACCAGCGCGCTCGATTCATCCCAGACATCGGCGATGAATAGGCGCGCCATGGCGATGATCCAAATGACAACGATCGCGTAAGTCGCGCCGCGCCAAACGGCCTTCTTCGTGTCCTTTGTGCCTTTGTGGTTCAACGCCTGTCCAACTCAATCACGGCAGTATCGAGCATCGAAACCACCCTTGCCGCAGACGGGCTTTCGCAGTAAATGCGGATGATCGGCTCGGTGCCCGATTTGCGGAAAAGGATCCACGACTCGTCGTCGAAGTTCATCTTCACGCCGTCTTTTTCTTCGCGATTCGCGAAGCCCGGACCGAATGCCGCATCGAGCTCGCCCGATTTCACGCGATCGATCAGACGCGCGCAAACATCCATCGGACGGTTGAGATCGCGGCGGTCGTAGTGCAGCGCGCCGAACTCAGATTCCATTGCATCGACGATCTCCGACAGCGGCTTGCCGTAATGCCCGACGCACTCGGCGACGAGAAGGCCGGAGAGGATGCCGTCGCGCTCGGGGAGAAAGTGGCCGAATCCGATGCCGCCGCTCTCTTCACCGCCGATCAGAATGTCGCGCGTGAGCATGAGGTCGGCCACGTACTTGAATCCGATCGCGGTTTCGTGAAAGCCGCTGCCGAGGGCGCGTGCGACCTTCTCCACGAGTCGCGAGGTCGAGAACGTCTTCACGATCTCGCCGCTCAGCTTCTTCTCGCGGACGAGGTAGAGCGCGAGCAGGGCGATGATTTTCTGCGGCGAGACGAAGGCGCCCTTCTCATCGAGGATGCCGAGGCGGTCGGCGTCGCCGTCGTTGCAGATGGCGAGGTCGAATGGGGTGGGGGGTGGGGGGTGGTGGGTGGGAGCAAAAGCGGACGAGCCCTCCACGCCCTGCAACCTCCCACTCCCCACTCCCCACCCCCCACCCCCCCGCATCACCTCCATCGACGCGCCGAGGTTCTCCGCGATCGGTTCGGGGTTGACGCCGCCGAACGAGGGATTGATCTCGCCGCGAATCGTGGCGATTTCGCGGCCGAGGATGCGCGATGGAAGACCGGAGGAAACGCCGTGGATCGGATCGTGGAGGATGCGCACGGTTTTCGGCACGTCCACTTGGGCGCGCAACGCGGCAACGTAGTCGTCAAGCAGATCGTTTTCTTCGATCGAGCCGCCTTCGCGAGGCGTCGATTGTCCGAGGGCGGCGGCGATCGCGGCGTACATTTCGGGGAGGCCCGAACCGCCGTACCACGCTTTGAACTTCAGTCCGTTGTACTTCGCGGGGTTGTGGCTGGCGGTGACGACGACGCCGCCTAGAAGCTTGCGCCGCCACGCGGTGAACGAGATCGTCTGCGATGGCGTCGGCGCGTTCGAGAGGATGACGCGGAAGCCTGCCATTTTCAGCGTCTCCGCGACCAGCGATGCGAATTCGCGCGAGAGAAACCGGCGATCGAATCCGACCACGAGCGCGTTGCGATCGATGCCGGCCGGCGAATCGAGCGTCCGTGCGGCGACGGCGATTGCGTCGCTGACGCGACGCACGTTGTCGAATGTGAAGCCATCCGCGATCACGGCGCGCCAGCCGTCGGTGCCGAATGTAATCGCCTGCGCCATGCGCGCGCATTCTGCCATGCGGCCTCGGCGTCCAACACGAGCAGGAACGTTCTACGGCGACTTCGTCGCCGACGTCGCGCGCGGAGGCGCGTTTGCCAATGCAGCCCCGCGCTCGGCGCGGGGTCAGGCATCGCGCCGAAAGTCCGGCGGCCGCGGAGGCGGCCGCAACAAGGTTCACGCAGCGCGAGACTTTGTAGCGGCCGCCTCCGCGGCCGCGAATCGCCTACGCGCCGAACTACCC
>DATART010000383.1:0-3983 GCA_036264035.1 Thermoanaerobaculia bacterium
CGATCAGAGTTGGACGCATGCGTTTGTCATCCTGCGGATGCCGGAGGACGCCGGAGGATCTCAAGTTATCCAACTCTGGATGAAAACCCACCGAGATTCGACCTGGCGCGCGCGAAGGCGCGCTCGACAATCCAGCCCCGCGCTCGGCGCGGGGAAACGGATTGCGAACGAGGTCGTGGCCGCGGAGGCGGCCACCAGAAAATGCTCGCGCCGCGCGATCTTGTGGCGGCCGCCTCCGCGGCCGCCGATCCGTGCGCGCGTCCCAACCCCGCGCCAAGCGCGGGGCTGCATTGTCGAGCGCGCCTTCGCGCGCAACCAGATCGACGCAACGTTCGCCGATTCTCGGCCCCGAGCACGCGATCCCCATCTGCGGCATCTGCGTAATCTGCGGATGAAGGGCTTTATCCGCAGATGACGCAGATGTACACAGAGGAAAGCGTGCGAGCATGTGCGGATGAAGAACGCGCTACTCCTTCTTCTTTTCGTTTCCACTCCCCTCTTCGCCGCCGATGAATTCACGTTGTATGACCTGCTGCCGCCGGAGAGTCATCAGTTTGCGATCACGTATGACGTGACGCAGGATCGCGAGGGGGCGGAGTTGTTTTTCAATCCAATTCGCGTTGGGTCGATTGCGACGAAGGAACGGGTGCTCGCGCGCGCGACCGGCAAGGAGCTGCCGTTCGAAGTCGTCAGCGGAAAGGTGGCGAAGGAGAGCGGACTCGTTTCGGCGAAGACGGCGGACGACGCGCAGTTCATCCGCGTACATCTGCCCGCGGCGGTGCCGAAATGGGGCGAGACCCGCATCCGTATTCTGAAGACGTACACCGACGCCGCCTCCTACTACCTCAAAGACGGCAACCTCGTTTTCGAACGGCCGCTTGGAATCAAGCGCAACGTCGTCCTGCTGCCGAAATCGTGGGAGTTGATCGAATGCGCCTCGCCCGCCATCGTTTCGACAGATCCCGACGGACGGATTCGCATCAGCTTCCTCAACGATCGCGACGACCAATTGCCGGTGAAGATCATCGCGCGGAGGCTGCCATGAGAATCGCGGCCGCGCTGCTGTTGATGCTTGTTCTGTTGCCCGCCGGGATCTACGGTCAGGAGTCGTTTCATCGTGCCGAGCAGGATCGGGAGATCACGTATTGGCTGCTCGATCCGTCCACGCACCAGTTCCGCATCTCGCACGATTTCACCGTCACGCGCGCGGGTCAGAAGTCGGTGCACAGTTTCGTGCGCAAAGGGAGCGTCGTTTCGCCCGACGCGAAGATGATCGACCTCGACACCGGCGCGGAGCTGGTCACGCACAACGTCGCCGGCAAGGACGTGAACGCGCTCGGCTACTACCCGAACAAAGTCGAGCCGGACTCCGTCGCCGTGCAGGGTGACCTTGCGCACGCGATCGAGGAGGGGCAATCGGCACGCATCCGTGTTCAGGAGACGTACACCGATCCGGTCGGCTACGTCGTCGACAACGGCGAGCTTCTCTGGAAACGAACGCTGGGACGTCCGCTGAACATCGTCACGCTGCCGGCGGGATGGATGCTGACGTCGGTGAATACGCCCGCCATCATCTCGCTCGATGCCGAGGGGCGCGTGCGGCTGCGGTTCACCAACACCCGAAATGACGAATTGTCGGTCGTGATTCGCGCGAGGAAGAAGGCGAAGTAGCGTTAATTGTTGCCGGCGTAGCCGGCATAAGAACCGTAGCCCACGGTTTTAACCGTGGGGAAATCGAGCGTTTATGATGTGCCGGAGCCCGCTTCAGCGGGCGAAAGAAAGGTTCTTTCGCGCGCCAAGGCGCGCTCACATCATTCCACGACATCGGATGACCCACGGTTAAAACCGTGGGCTACAGTTCTTACGCCGGCTACGCCGACGACTTTTTCTTCTCCAGCGTCACCCTGGCGAGGCGGCGGCCGTTCGCAGAGTCCTCAATCAGCGTTGCCAACCGCCGCGACCGCGTCTCCTCCTTCTTCGCACTCGTAATCCAGTAGATCGACTGGCGGCGGTAACCCGGCGGCTGCGCGTCGAAGAACTCCCACGCCTTTTTGTTCGCCCGGAGCTTCTTCTCATCGTCAGCGGAGAGCGTCCGCGCCTCGTTCTCGTACGCGTAGATCGCGGACTTCTCCTCGCGGCGGTGCTCGAATGCGCGCAGGCCGGCGGGCTGCATGCGGCCGAGCTTCGTCAGCTCCGCGACGCGTGCGATGTTGATCGCGCTCCAGGTGCTGGTCTTCTTTCGCGGCGTGAAGCGGATGCTGTAGCTGACGTCGTCGATGCGGCGCCGAACGCCGTCAATCCATCCGAAGCAGAGCGCCTCATCGACCGACTCAGGCCACGTGATCGACGGCTTGCCCGAGTCTTTCTTGTAGAAGCCGACCAGGAGTTCCGTGGCCGAGGCGTGGTTCTTCGCCAGCCACTTGCGGAAGTCCGCCGGCGTTGGGAAAAAGTGCGGCTGCATCAACTACTTCCCCACCGCTTCTTTCGGCCAGCCGCCGCCGAGGAACGTTTCGATCGCCGGGAAGACGATCGCGGGCTGTTCGGCGTGAGGAAAGTGTCCCGTGTGCGGAAGGCGGAGGATACGCGCGTTGGGAAGTGCGGTCACCCAGTTCGAGACCATGGCCATCGGGATCGCGTCCTCTTCGCCGTGGATGATGAGCACGGGCGCTTTGACGCGGGCGAGATCGGAGGTCCAGTTCCAATCGCCGAGCGAGGCGAAGGTGGCGCCGTTGGTTTTGGTCATGCCGTAGCGGATCGCTTCGGGCGGCGCGGCGCAAAGGTCGGATTTCACGGCGGAGACGGGGACGGACTTCGCGAGTCGCGGCGGCGTCATGATCGCCCAATACTCGCGGCAGACGGCGGTGACGTCTTTCGCCGTCTCGAATGCACTTTGAAGCTCGTCGCTGCGTTTGAGCTGCTCGTCCGTGATTCGCGACATTAGGGCGTCGCCTAGCTCGTCGAAGAACTTCCCTTTCACCGGCGGGATCGGCGACAGAAAAATCATCCGCTCGACGCGGTCGGGATAGCGGATCGCGTAGCGCGCGGCGATGGCGGGACCGAACGAATGCGCGAGCAGCGTCACTTTTTCGAAGCCGAGGTGCTTGCGAAGCGCTTCGAGGTCGGCGACGTGATGATCGATCGTGAGCAGAGAAACGTCCGCGGGCAGCGTCGAGCGGCCGCCGCCGCGCTGGTCGTACTCGATGAGGCGATGGTGCTGGCGGAGCGGGCCGAGGTCGGCAGCAAGCGAGTCGTGATCCATGCCCGGGCCGCCGTGGATGACGATGACCGGCGAGCCTTTGCCGCTGTCCGAGTACCAGAGGCGAACGCCGTCTCCGGCGTCGACAAAGTGTTGCGCGAGAACGAGCGGCGCGGTCAGAAAGAGAGCGAGAGCGATCGCGTATCGATGCATCGCGTGAGTATGCACGCAGCGGCGACGTTCCTGCCTGCTCTTCCCATCCTGCTTCCGCGCGAAACGATAGACTCCCGTAATGCCCGAGCTTCGTCGCGATATCGGCCTGTGGCGCGGCATCGCACTGAACATGATCGACATGGTTGGGATCGGACCGTTCATCACGATCCCGCTGATCCTCATGGCCATGGGCGGCGGCCGCGGCATGCTGGCCTGGATCCTCGGCGGGCTGCTGGCGATCAGTGACGGCCTGGTCACCGCGGAGTTGTCGGCAGAGATGCCCGGCTCGGGCGGGTCGTATGTTTTTCTTCGCCACGCCTACGGCCGGGCAGGACGGTTGATCTCGTTCCTCTTCCTTTTCCAGATTCTGTTTTCGGCGCCGCTGTCGATGGCCTCGGGCTGCATCGGATTCGCGAACTATCTGAAGGTGATCATCCCGGTGGCCGGCCAGCACATCGGACTTACCGCGACGATCGTCTGCATCCTGACGATGCTGCTGCTCCTGCGGCGCATCGAAGCGATCGGCAAGTTCTCGATCCTGCTGTGGATCGGTGTGCTGGCGACGCTGGCAATC
>DATART010000425.1:0-4030 GCA_036264035.1 Thermoanaerobaculia bacterium
CGAGGAGGACGGTCAGCCAGAAGTATGCGGCGTAGCCGTGGTGCTGCGCGATCCATCCGCTCGGCGTCCCGATGACGACGCGCGTCAGGCCGAAGGCGGCGGTGAGCATTGCGTACTCGGTCGCGGCGCGCTCGCGGTCGCAGATGGCCATGAGGAAGGCCAGGAAGGCGCCGGTGCCGAGGCCGTAGCCGATGTTCTCGACGATCGCGGCGGCGTAGATGGCCCAGCGTCCGGCATGCATCGTCGCCACGAGCGCGTAGCCGAGGTTCGATGCGATCTGCGCGGCGCCGAGCCAGAGCATGGCGCGGTACAGACCGATGCGCGCCACGATCGCGCCGCCTGCGATCGCACCAAGTATGCTGATGATCACGCCGATGACGGCAGTGATCGTCCCGATCTCCGCGGGAGAGTAGCCGCGGTCGACCCAGTACGGTTTGATCATCGCGTAGATGGCCAGTTCGCCCAGCCGATAGAGCAGGACGATCGCGAGGAGGACGCCGGCGCGCGGGCGGCGAAGCCATTCGCTGAGGCCGCGAAAGAGATCCGCGATCGATGTTCGGTCGCCTCGCGCTCCGCGGTCGTCAGGCAGGCGCAAGGCGACGATGAGCACTACGATGGCGATGACGCCGCTCGCGGCGAAGCTGCCGCGCCATCCGATCACGCTCGACAGCGCCACCAATCCGCCGCCGCCGACGATGAGCGCGGTTCGATACGCGGCCACGCGAATCGAATTGACCGGACCGACGAACTCCGGCGGCGTCGCGCGAATCGTGAAGGCATCGACGGCGAGGTCCTGCGTGGCCGAGGCCATCGCGAAGATGGCGATGACTGTCCAAAAGGCAGGACCGGCTGTCTCCGGCATCATCGCGAGCGTGGCCATGCAGATGGCCATCGTCAGGACAGCGGCGGCGATCCAGCGGCGATAGGTTCCGAATGCGTCGACCAGCGGCGACCAGAAGACCTTGAGCGTCCACGCCGAGGCGATCGTGCTGAGGAATCCGATCGCGGTCAATTCGACGTGATGAACACGAAGATACACCGGCATCAGATCGTTGACGATGCCAAACGGCAAGCCTTCCGAAAAGTAGAGAAGGGCTGCGACGGAAGCCGCGTACAACCGCGTTTGACGGTTCAAGAGGTGCCATTATCGCCGTGCTGAAGACGCCGGCCGGCGTCATAAAAGTTACCGCGAGTACAGCGTCAGCGGGAACCGCAGCGGGCCGATGGGCGTGTTGTAGTACGCGTTGCCGTTGATCGAGTACCTCGCGCGGTTTCCCTGCACCATGTCGGCGACCTCGCGGAAGAGCGTCTTGAGATCCTGGTAGCCGATGCGCGTGCGCAGACGGACGTCGCCGATCCCGTGCGCCGGAATGCGAACGCCCTGTTCGGCGCGGACGCTTCGCAAGACCGGCCGATCGTTGACGGCGAGATCGAAGTCGAGCCAGTCGAGTCGGAGACCGACCGGATTGGGATTGTCGACCTCGATGTTGAAGTCGAGATCGATGGCCGATTGCGTCAGAGGCAGGGCGATGGCGACATGCGGGACGACGCCGCGCAGCGCATAGCGCGGATTCACGATGTCCAGACCGAGCGTCCGGCATCCGGAAAGCGTCAGCGTGACCACTGACAGGACGATGCAGATCGCGGTCAGCAGCGTCGCGAGAATGAGGTTCCGTTTCATGGCAAACGGCAGCGTGTGCAAAGGTCTGGCCTGTCCGCTTGCACGGGCAGAAATGACAAATCGCTGTGGTATGGTCTGCCGGTTGCACACCCACGGGCAACTTCAGGAGACATTCATTGGGGACCTCGGCGATCATCGCGGCATACAACGAAGAGAAAACGATTGCCGAGGTGCTGACCGCGCTTACGAAGAGCGGCATGATCGACGAGATCATCGTCGTCAGCGACGGATCCACTGACCGCACCGTTGAAATCGCTCGCTCCTTCGACGTCACCACGATCGCCCTGCGCGAAAATCGCGGCAAGGGCCACGCGATGCGCCTCGGCGTCGACTATGCGCGACACGATGTCCTCTTTTTCGTAGACGGCGACATGTTCAATCTCACCGACGAGCACATCGAGTCGCTCGTCCGTCCCGTGCTGCGCGATGAGTGCGACATGAACATCGGCATCCGCAACCGCGGCCCGATCCGCAACTTCTTTCATCTGCAGATGAAAGTGGGGCCGGTGCTGTCGGGCATTCGCGTGATGCGCCGCGCGGTGTGGAACACGGTGCCGCTCCGCTACCAGGAACGTTTCAAGATCGAGGCAGCGCTCAACTTTTTCTGCTCGCGCGCCGGCTACCGGCAGCAGCAGACAATCATTTACGCACTCGGCCATCTGATCAAGGAGAACAAGCGCGGGATGGGTCCGGGACTGACGGCACGGTGGGAGATGTCCAGGGAAGTGTTCCTGCTGCACTGGGATCTCTACGTCTTCGAAATGTGGCGTTCGGATGTCGAGCAGGAAACGCTCCCGGTCGCCGAGTACGATCTGTTCGAGTAAGTGGTCAGAAGGCGAACGTTCGTCGTCCTCCTCGCGTCGCTGGCCTTGGCCGGCTGCACGCTCGTCACCTGCGTGACGTGCACGCGCCGTTCGCAATTTCTCGAGCGCGAGGTCAAGCTGGGTGATCGTATCTACAAATATCGCGTCTGGCTGCCGCATCACTACACGAAGCTGCACCACTGGCCGGTCATGCTCTATCTCCACGGCAGCGGCGAACGCGGCGCGGACAATCTGCGCCAGGTAGCCACGGGACTCGGACCGGCGCTGGAGCGCTATGGCGAGCGATACAAATCGATCGTCGTCTTTCCGCAGGCGGACTTCGGGCACGAGTGGTACGGCGAGACGGAGTCGATGGCGATGGCGGAACTGCAGGCCGCGATCGCCGAGTTCCACGGCGATCCGCGGCGCATCTACCTGACCGGCATTTCGCTCGGCGGTGCCGGCACGTGGTACATGGCCCGCCATAACCGCAAGTGGGCCGCCCTGGTGCCGGTTTGCGGGGAGGTGGCGCGTCGTCCCGACGATCCCTTCCCGAGCGATCCGCCGCCGGACGTTGCGCGCATCGTCGGTTCACCGAATCCCTACGTCACGCTGGCCGCCCAGATCGGGCGCACGCCGATCTGGGCGTTTCACGGCGCGAAGGACGAGGTAGTGCCGGTCACGGAGTCGCGTTCGATGGTGGTTGCATTGCGCAAGGCAGGCGGCAACGTCCGCTACACCGAGTACCCGAACGGCACGCACGAGATCTGGGATGCCGCGTACGCCGACGCGGAGCTGGTGCATTGGATGTTGCAGCAGAAGCTGCGGTGAGGCAGTGGATTAGTGATTAGTAGATCAGTAGATCTGTCCTGATGGCCGATCAGCCCCAGCCCTTCTGATCGACTAATCGACTGATCCACTGGTTCAATCGTTCTGCCCCGGGTACTGCCCGATCTCCTTCACGAAGACCTGGTTGTAATAGCCGTTCGGCGTTTCGAAATAGAGCGTGCCGCGGACGGTGACCGGCTCATTTTCGCGGGCGCCGCGGCCGTAGGCGTAGGCCTTCGCCCAGAAATCGATTGCGGCCTGCTGGTGTGCGTTGATCGTTTTGCGGAAGTAGTAGGCGCGGTGTCCACGGTCGAGCGTGTACGCGCCGCCTTCCGGATTTACCGTCACGATCTCGATGCGGCTCAAGGTGATCGGCACATCGGCGCGGTTGCCGATCTCGAGGCGGTACTTCACCTCGATCGCCCCTTCCTCATAATTCAGCTCCGCCGGGCCAACCAGTTGCCGGATCTCGAAGTCCGGCTGCGGGATCTGGGCCTTCTGTTTCGACGCCGCCGGCCCCGACGATGAGCAGGCAATGGCGGCGAGCGCGGCAGCGGCGACGAGGGTTCGCATACGCCATACTAAAACAGGACGCGATTTTGCTTCAGGTCGATGCGTGACTTCCATTGACGTCATCGACCGCATCGCTCCGACGCTCGAGCCTGACCAGCCCGCGCTGATGCGTCAGGACTGGCATCACCTCCTTTTCTTGCATTGG
>DATART010000426.1:0-2410 GCA_036264035.1 Thermoanaerobaculia bacterium
CGATCAGAACGGCACACCGATCGAGATGACGTCGACGACCACCGTCAGCGACGTCGTCACGAAGCCGATCCCCGCGACCGACCTCACGATGCCCGCGGGCTACCGCAAGGTCGAGTCGCCGATCGAGCGCGCGATGAAATCCATCAGCCAGTAGACGCCCTACTTCGATCCGCCCGAGAAGGAGAACTTCGAGAGTGCGATGCCGACGAAATACTGCTTTACCTTCGTGAGGACCGGGCCTACCGAGCCGTTCTCGTACGACGCCGCGATTTTGAATCCGGTCGCGGGGTTTTCGAGATACGAGATCTGGACCTTGAACAGTCTCTGCGTGCGCGGAACGGTCGTCGGCCGGTTCGAGAGGTCGTTCAGCGTCCACTTCTCCGAGGTTTCGAGCTCGTACTTATCGTAGGCATAGAGGAGGTACGTCGCCGTGGCATCGCCGCTGCGGCCGTGGTAGGTCGCGTCGGTCGTCTGTTTGTCCGCGTAGCCGTAGGAAAGCGCGATGGCCAGCGGGGGGGCGATGAATGCCGGACCGGAGCTCAGGATCGTGACGGAGGGAATCTCCGGCAGCCAAGCGGAAAACGTCGCAACGACGCCTCCGTCATGCACGTTCTGATTCGCCGCCTTCGAGAGCCTTCCCTCGATGCCGAAGTGAACCTGCTTGATCGCCGCGAAGTTCGCCCGTTCCGATTCGAGACCGAGGGTCACTACGTTGTTGTCGATGAACTTCGGATCGGGGCTGTTGGTGGTGTCGATCGACAACGAGGCGTGTGTGCGGAAGGGAAGAGTCTTTGTCTGCTGTCCGAAAAAGCCGTTGCGCGCGTACTCCGCTTGGACTTGCAGCCGCATCACGGTCGTGGAAACCGGTGCCGTCGAGGTGCCGGTGCCGCTGCCGTCTGTCGAGCCGGTGTTGCTCGAGCTGGCCGATGCCGGCCCGATGGACCACTTGAGGCGATTGACGTTCTGCGGAACCTCTCGATTCCGTACATCGGCCGTCAGTGTCGTTCCTCCGTAAGTGATCGTTGCCGTCGAGGCATTGAACTGCTCGAGCGAACCATCGCCCTCGGCGGCTGGACCGCCCGCGGTCACGTCGAGACGGAGAAGTTGGTTCGGAACGCTTGCGATGGCGACCACGGTTCCGCTGATCTGTTGCTTGTCCGACGCGAGGGTCACGGGGTCGCCCTTTTTCGGCGTCGGGACGTTCTGGCCGCACCCGAGATCGAGCGTGATGAAGATGTGCCCAGCCCAATCCGAGTCGTTCAGCACGACCCGGTTGGCGCAATCGGCCCATGACGTCGTCGCGAAGACGAACGAGAGAAGGGCGGTGAAGAAAACGTTCTTCATCAGTTGCCCTGGCCCATCGAATCGAGAAGCGCGATCAGGTCGTTGACGAGATCTCCCACGACCATCACGGGTGCGTGGGCAACCAGCACGGTCAGCGGCCCGCTGAGATCGCCGATCGGCGGTTTGATCTGCTTGCTGATGCAAGTCTCCAGAAAGTCGGCGATGTCGTCGCGCACCTCAGGAGAGATCTGCGTCCAGACGATCTGGTCTTGCGGACTCTTGATCGGCTTGAGGCCGGAGTCGGCGAACGCGTCCTGAATGCACTTGAAGATGATGCTTTTGCGTGGATCGGGTTGAGATGCGTAGTCGCTGGCCATGATTCTCTCTCCTGGTCCTAGGAGTGATGCGAAGCAGCGTCTCCCTACCCGAGAATCTCACGAAGAATGTCGTTCGCGAGGTCGGCGTTCGCCTTCCCGCGCGTTTCCTTCATTAATTGTCCTACGAGAAACCCGAATACCTGAACTTTACCGCCGCGGTACTGCTCCACCTGCGCGGCGTTGCGCTCGACGACGCGTAGCGCCGCCTCGCGGATCGCGTTCGGATCGGAGATCTGCGAGAGACCTTTGCGCTCGACGATGGCGTCCGCCGGCTCGCCGCTGACCGACATCTCGTCGAACACTTCCTTCGCCGCCTTTCCGCCGATCGCGCCGCTCTCGATCAACTGAATGAGGCGCCCGAGCATCGGCGGCGTGACGCGGTAGTCGTGCAGCGCGATCTTTTGGTCGTTGAGGATGCGCAGCACTTCGTTGCGCACCCAGTTCGCCGCGAGCCGCGGGTTCTTCGACGCTTCCGCCGCCGCCTCGAAGTACTCCGCGAGCTCGCGCTCGGCCACGAGCGCCTCGGCGTCGACGGCCGGGATGTTCCACTCGGCCTGATAGCGCGCGCTCCGTTCGTGCGGCAGGGGAGGGAGCGTGCCGCGCACCTTCTCGATCCACGCGTCGCCCATCGTTTCATTGAGGTCGAGCGTCAGGAGGTCGGGATCGGGGAAGTAGCGGTAGTCGTGCGCCTCTTCCTTCGAGCGCATCGGCCGCGTCTCGTCCGCGCGCGGATCGTAGAGCCGCGTCTC
>DATART010000434.1:0-7342 GCA_036264035.1 Thermoanaerobaculia bacterium
GGATCAGAACAAGTTCTTTTCCGTAAGGCCGCCGCCCAGTTCAGCACCGCTCGCATTCATTACCGGGGACAGCAGCCGCCCTTCGCCCGCAGCTTCCTGAGTGTCGCCGCATCGCGCTTGAGCTCCGGCACGGCGCCGAAACACGCGCTGAGGCAGTCGAGCAGCTTATGGTGAAACTCGGACTTCGGCTGCGTGAGCGAGTAGTACATCCACAGCCCGCTCTTTCGCGCCGCGACCAGCGCCGAGCGCCGAAGGTACGCGAGATGGCGTGAGATCGTCGGCTGCGGCATATCGAGGATCGTCACGAGATCGCCGACGCACAGCTCCCCGCCGCTGAGCAGATGGAGAATCCGCAGCCGCGTCGGGTCGGAGAACGATGCGAACTTGTCGCTGACGACTTTCGAGGCGGCGCGTGGCGGCATCGGCGCATTATAGTGGCCGAACTACATCCGCGCATGCGAATATGCGGCACACATGCGCGCGATCGTGGCTGAAGGGATCGGGACAGCTCTGCTCGTGGCGGCAGTGGTCGGCTCGGGAATCATGGGCGAACGGCTGGCCGGCGGAAACATGGCACTCGCGCTGCTCGCGAACAGCATCGCCACCGGCGCGGTGCTCGTCACACTCATCTTCACCTTTGCCCCGATCTCAGGAGCGCACTTCAATCCGGCTGTTTCGTTGGCCGCTGCGTTGGAAGGCGGCTTCCCGTGGCGGTGCGTGCCGGGCTACATCGGCGCGCAGCTCGCCGGCGCGGTCGCCGGCGTCGTCGCGGCGCATGCGATGTTCGAACACCCGTTGATCGTCCTCTCCCAGCATGCGCGGGTCGGATTCGCGCAGCTCTTCAGCGAGTTCCTCGCGACGTTCGGGCTCCTCGTCGTCATCCACGGCACGGGAAAGCGCGCCGCCGTCGTCCCGCTGACTGTTGCTGCGTACATCACCGCCGCGTACTGGTTCACGTCCAGCACGAGTTTCGCGAATCCCCGCTGTGACGGTCGCGCGTGGCCTGACGGACACGTTCTCCGGCATCGCCCCAGCCGGAATTCCGGCCTTCATCGTGGCGCAACTTGCCGGAGCGCTCGCGGCGACGCTGCTCTTCCGATGGCTCGCTCGCGACTCCGCGGCATAGCAAGTTGACGCAGAACTTACACGCGGGGTGGTGTTTTGCAGCGTTGTATATTCGCGTATGCGGGTATAGTTTCCGCATTCGCTTGCGTGAATATAGCAGGCCATGAGAAACGACATGAAGCGACTCGTTCTTGCAGCGTGCGTGAGCCTCTTCGGCGACGCCGCGAAGCAGTGACGGCGGAGGCCCGCCCGTCACCGCTTCGCCTTCGCGGTATTAAGCAGTAGCCGCGGTGCTGCAGCCGCAACCCGATGCTCCGGCCGTCTTCGCTTCCGCGTCTTTGACACAGCAGGCGTCGGCCGCTTTCGGTGCCGGGCCGCCGCAGCACGCGGCGGCGTTCGCCGCCTCCGGCAGATCGTCCTTCAGCACGACGAACGCTTCCCACTCGTTTCCGTCCGGATCGTGAACCCACGTCTTGTCCTGTGTCGCGTAGCAGCAATCCGTCTGCATTTCGTCGCGGGTGACGAGGCCAGCCTCGGCCCAGCGCGTGCGCAGCGCGAGCACGTCGCCGGTGGAGGAAACCTGCAGTCCGAGGTGCGAGAGCGCGCCGGCGCCCGCGAGGTCAGGCAGCTCGTTGAGCGCGAGGTTCAGCGGCGGATTCTGTACGTCGAACTTCGCGTACCCGGTGCGAACCTTCAGCGGCTCGATACCGAGCATCTTCCGGTAGAAGTCGATCGAGCGCTCCACGTTGCGAACGTTGATCGAGACATGGGCCTTGAGAACTTGAACGTCTGATGGCATGATCATCTCCTCACATTTGCTACTTCGAATGTGATTAAGATAAAGCCGAATGCCACATCCGTCAAGACGAATATGAAAAATGACCGCGTGAAGAAATCGAGAACGACCGCCGATGAGCTGGCCGCGCTGTTCCTCGCCCTCGGCGATCGCACGCGCCTGCGCCTGCTGAACCTGATGCTGGACGGCGAAGTCTGCGTCTGCTTCTTCGTCGAAGTCCTCGGCGAGCTGCAACCGAAAATCTCTCGTCACCTCGCCTCCCTGCGCTCGGCGGGCCTCGTGTCCGCCCGGCGTGACGCGAAGTGGGCGCACTACGCGATCACGCCGCCCGACAGCGCGCCCGCGCGCGCCGCGTTCGACGCGATCATGGCAACGATGAAAGAGGATCGCCAGATGCAGCGCGACCGCGCCACGCTGGCCCGCGTCTGCTGCTCCACGCGCGCGCCCGAGCTGCTCAAGCGGGCGCCGCGGCCGGCGATTGCAAGCCGGGATGCCACGCCTGACGCTGGATTCCGGAACGACCGGAAACGACCCCGCGCTGCGAAGAGTGTCTAACCCAGCATCGCGTGCGGCCGAGCGAGCCGTGCTTCACATCGAATTTACACATCGCGATTTTGGGCGACTATCCTCCGCGATATCCTTTCGCGCCATGAAAACGAAGATGGTCGTTCTCCTCCTGTCGATTGCGCTCGCTGCATGCCAACAGAGCGAGACGAAAACGTCTTCGCAGACGCCTGCACCCGGCGCGTCGCTGACGATCAACGGCGCGGGCGCGACGTTCCCGAATCCGCTCTACTCGAAGTGGTTCGACGAGTACCAGAAGGCGCATCCGGACATCCGCATCAACTATCAGCCGATCGGTTCCGGCGGCGGGATCAAGCAACTGACCGCGCAGACCGTCTTCTTCGGCGCCACCGACGGGCCGATGACCGACGCGCAGTTACAGGCCGCCAAAGCCACCATTCTTCACTTTCCGACCGTGCTCGGCGGCGTGGTTCCGGTCTACAACGTGGCCGGTGTGACGCAGCCGCTGCGGTTCAGCGGCGCGGTCCTGGCGAACATCTACCTCGGCAAGATCGCCCAGTGGAACGATCCCGCGATCGCGGCCCTCAATCCGGGCGTCACGCTGCCGGCGGACGCCATCGCCGTCGTCCATCGCTCCGACGGCTCGGGGACGACCTACATCTTCTGCGACTTTCTCTCCAAGACTTCCGCCGACTATCAGAAGAAAGTCGGCGTCGCCACGTCGGTCAACTGGCCCACCGGCGTCGGCGCGAAAGGAAATGAAGGCGTCTCCGGTCTGGTGCGCCAGACTCCCGGCGCGATCGGCTACGTCGAGCTCATTTATGCGCTGCAGAACAAGATGCCCTACGGCTCGGTGCAGAACAAGGCGGGGCAGTTCGTTTCCGCGTCGCTCGAATCGGTCACGGCGGCGGCCAGCGGCGTCACGATGCCGGACGATTTCCGCGTCTCGATCACCAACGCCGACGGCGCCAACGCCTATCCGATCTCCTCGTTCACCTGGCTTCTTCTCTACCAGCATCCGCAGGACGCCGCGCGCGGCAAAGCGATGGTCGACTTCCTCAAGTGGGCGCTCACCGACGGCCAGAAGTTCGCCCCCGCCCTCGGCTACGCGCCGCTGCCGCAGCCGGTGATCGCGAAAGAAATGCAGGCGCTCGGCAAGATTCAGTGAAACGCTTCTCCAGAACGGGAAAGACGTTGTCGGTTGTCGGTTGATGGTTGTCGCGAGCGCCGCCCGTATCGGCCCGGGCGGCGCGCCTTCGCGTCTACGTTGCGCGCGGAAGGCGGATAAAGAATGTCGCCCCTTCTCCTGGCGTGCTCATGACGTCGATCGAGCCGCGATGGAGAAGGATGAGGTGCTTGGTGATGGCGAGGCCGAGCCCGGTGCCGGCGACTTCCTGCGAGCGGCTTTGATCGATGCGGTAGAAGCGACGGAAGATGCGGTCCTTTTCTTCCGGCGCGATGCCCTCGCCGTGGTCGGTGATCGCGACGACCGCGTTCTCCTCTTCGGCACGAACCTCGATATCGATGGAATCGTCGCTGCCGCCGTACTTGATGGCGTTGTCGATGAGATTCGCCAGCGCCTGCTGGATGCGTACGGGATCGGCATAAACGCGAACCGGTTTGCCGCTGACGCTGAAGCGCAGCCCTTTCTGCGCCGCGCGCTCGCTGAAGTCCTCGCAAAGGTCGCGCACCATTCCAAAGAGATCGACTTCGATCCGCTCCAGTGAAATGTCGCCCGACTCGATGTTGCTCAGCTCCGAGAGATCGTCGACGAGACGCTCGAGGCGCGCGAGCTGGCGGGCCATGATGCGGCGGAGCTGGTGATCCTCCTCGACCGACATGTGATCGGCGCCGAGATCGAATGACTCGACGGCGGAACGGAGGGCGGCCAGCGGCGTGCGGACCTCGTGTGAAAAGTCGGAGATGAAGTTTCTGCGGATCTGCTCGAGCCTCTCGATCTGCGTCACGTCGAGAAAGAGCGCGACCGCGGCGATATCGTCGGCGTGAAGTGGAAAGGCGCGCATCTCGATCTTTCGTTCCGCGACGCCTGTGCGCAGCGGGAAGCGCGCCGATGCCTCGCGTCCGGCCAATGCATCGTCAAATGCCGAAAAAACCGCGGCGGCGCGCGCTGCCTCGCCGAGCGGCCGTCCGACCAGATCGATCGTGGCGTTGAACATTTCGGTGAAGCGCGCATTGGCGAGGACCACGTGACGGCCGCGGTCGACGGCCAGAAGGCCTTCGCCGAGGCCGTTGAGAATTTCGAGGAGGAGTCCGCGGTGCCTGGAGACCGTCGCCGTCTCCGCGACGGCCGCGGCGAACCGCCGCTCCGCGGTGGCGTTCGCCGTAGCGCAGCGCTCCAGCCGGGCGCGCAACTGAATGACGGCTCCAACCGCCGCCGCCGCGACGATCGTTACGGCGATGGCGTAGCCGGCAAGCATCGCCTACACCGCTTTCGGAGGCTCGTAGCGGTAGCCGAAGCCGACCACCGTCGTGATCCGCGCAGCGCCGATCTTCTTGCGGAGGTTGCGGACATGCGCATCGACGGTACGCGTCTCCACTTCCTCCGACAACTGCCACACCTCGGAGAGAATGCGGTCGCGGGAGATCACCGAATCGCGATGCCGCACGAGGAGGCAGAGGAGCTCGAACTCTTTCTTGGCCAGGCGCACTTCCTGTCCGTGGCGGTAAACGCGGTAGGAACGCTCGTCGATGCGCACCTCTCCGTCGTCGTAGATGGCCGGATCCTCGGTGACGGCGCGCGCGCGGCGCCACACCGCGGCGACGCGCGCGACGAGCTCGCGAACGCTGAACGGCTTCGACAGATAGTCGTCGGCGCCGAGCTCGAGGCCGGTCACGCGATCGTGTTCCGAGCCGCGCGCGGTGAGCATCATGATGGGAAGAGCCTGCGTGTGCGGATCGCGCCGCAGCTCGCGGCAGATCGTAAGACCGTCAACGTCGGGCAGGTTCAGATCGAGGATGACGAAATCCGCCGCTCCGCCCTGGATGGCCAGCAGACCTTCCTGACCGCGTGCGTAGTGGGTGACCGTGTAGCCTTCCCGCTCCAGATTGAGCCGGATGGTGAAGGCAATGTCGGCGTCGTCTTCGACCAGAACAATTTTTTTCATCGGTTCTCGGATCCCGCGTGCTTGATCATTTTTCCTTCGACCAGGTAGACGACCATCTCGCAGATGTTCGTCGCTCCGTCCGCCATGCGCTCGAAGTACTTGCCGACAAATGTGAGCCGGATGGCCGGCGAGATGTTGCGCGGATTCTCCAGCATGTACGTAAGCAGCGCGCGGAAGGAATCCTCGGTGAGCGCGTCGGCGACGTCGTCCTGCTGGATCACCGAGCGGGCCAGGTCGGCGTCGCCGTTCACCAGCGAGTCGAGCGCCTCACGCACCATCCGCTGCGCGCTCTCGGCGAGCTGCGGGAGCTGCGAAACCGGCTTGAGCTGCGGCTCGCGATTGAGCTCGATCACGCGCTCGCAAACGTCCTGCGCAAGATCGCCGATGCGCTCCAGCTCCGGCGTGATCTTCATGATCGTGGCGACGAAGCGCAGATCGCTCGCGGCCGGCTGCATCTTGGCGATCAATTCGATGGTCAGCTTGTCGATGGCCAGCTCCATCCGGTCGATCTCGTCATCGCGGGCGATGACTTCCTCGGCCAGTCTCGTGTCGCGCTCGATGAGCGCGCGGATCGATTGCGCGATCGAGTCCTCGACCATCGCTCCCATCCGCAGAAGAAGATCTTTGATGTCCTCGATGTCTTTGTCGAAATGTCTTTGCATGTTCGTCTACTCGGCGAAGCGAATCAGCCGAATCTCCCCGTCACGTAATCCTCGGTCATCTTCTGCTTCGGGTTCATGAAAATCGTTTTCGTCTCGCCGTACTCGACCAGTTTGCCGAGCATGAAGAAGGCCGTCCGATCCGACACGCGCGCCGCCTGCTGCATGTTGTGCGTGACGATGACGATCGTGTAGTTCTCTTTCAGCTCGTAGATCAGCTCTTCGATTTTGGACGTGGCGATCGGGTCGAGCGCCGACGCCGGCTCGTCCATGAGCAGGATCTCGGGATCGACCGCCAGCGCGCGCGCGATGCACAGACGCTGCTGCTGGCCACCGGACATCGCCAGCGCCGACTGGTGAAGCCGGTCCTTCGCCTCATCCCACAGCGCGGCTCGCCGCAGCGACTTCTCGACGATCTCGTCGAGCTCCTTCTTGTTTTTCTTGCCGCCGATGCGCACGCCGTACGCAACGTTGTCGTAGATCGATTTCGGGAACGGATTCGACTTCTGGAAAACCATTCCGACGCGGCGGCGCAGCTCGACGGCATCGACGCCGCCGCTGTAGATATTGCGGCCGTCGATCTCGATCACGCCTTCGCCGTGCGCGTCGGGGATGATGTCGTTCATCCGGTTGATCGAGCGGAGGAAGGTCGATTTGCCGCAGCCGGACGGTCCGATGAGCGCGGTGACCTGCCGCTCGGGGATGTCGAGAGAAATGCCGTGCAGCGTCTTCGCCTCACCGTAGTAGAAGTCGAAGTCCTGAACGTGAATTTTCGCGGGAATCGCATCACTCATCGCGGGATCCTCACTGCGGCTCGGCCGGGTTGATTGCATGGTAATCGCGGTCATGGGCGGTTCATCCTCTCCAACCGGCGTACGGCCACGCGGGCAATGATCGACAGCGCCAGGATGATCATCACCAGCAGGAACGCGCCCGCCCACGCCTGACGGTGCCAGTCGTCGTACGGCGAGATGGCGTACGTGAACACTTGCACCGTCAACGACGCCATCGGCTGCGCGATGTTGGTGGAAAAGAAACGGTTGTTGAATGCGGTGAAGAGCAGCGGCGCCGTCTCGCCCGCGACGCGGGCCAGCGCGACGAGAATGCCGGTCAGAATACCGGGGAGCGCCGACGGCAGGATCACCGTCAACACCGCGCGGCCGCGAGTGGCG
>DATART010000443.1:0-5062 GCA_036264035.1 Thermoanaerobaculia bacterium
CCTCAGAAGAGCCGATCAATGTCGCAAGGTATGGCCATTGAAACTCCACGAGTTCAGTGTTTCGCATATCGCCATTCTACGACACCTTAAGTTAGCGCGTATGCCCGACCGGGTCGACAAATGTCTCCGCTCCGATGTTTCCGGTGGTCGCTCGCTTCGCTCGGACCACCGGCTACCGTACGAGTCGCCTCCGGCGACGGCATTCTGCTAATCAGGACATGTCTGGTCTGTGCCACACGCATCCTGCCGCACTTGCCGAATACTGGTTGACGCGAAAGCCCGTGTGGCACGGACACTCTTGTCTGTGCTTTGGCTGGATGCAGCGCCTGATCCTTTCACGATGACAGCGCTTTTTCTTCGCCGCTCTCCCGCACCGAAAGCCAGCTGCCGAGGTAGCCGGCGAGCGTGCCGCCGGCGAGGAGGGCCAGGAGTTTGCGCCAGGGGAGGAACCCGTTGAAGAGGAAGCTCCAGAGCAGTGCGTAGCGTGCCGCGAGGAAATGGCGGCCGGCCAGAAATGCGGCGAACAGCAGCGCGACCGCGGCGGCGGCGCCGATGAAGCCTTGCAGGATTCCTTCGATGAGGAACGGGCCGCGGATCATTCGCTCGGTCGCGCCGACCAGGCGCATGATGTCGATCTCTTCGCGATAAAGCAGCATCGTCAGGCGGATCACGTTCGCAATCGTGAAGGCGGCGGCGATGGCGAGAACGCCGCCGGCGATGATGCCGGCCACATTCACGAGATTGATAAGCTTCTTCAGCTTCTCGACCCACTCCCAATCGAACTGGACTTCGTCGATGCCGGAAAGCGCGCGCAGCTCGTTCGCCTGGCGTACGAATGCAGGCGACTGCGCAAAGGACGGCATGACCTGGCACTCGAACGATGCGGGAAAGGGATTCTCATCGAGCTGGCCGACCACGTCGGAAAGGTTCGAGAAGTACTGGCGGAACCGCGACAGGGCAACTTCCTTCGGTACGAACTCGCGCCGGCCGAAATCGCGATGCGCCGCCAGCCAGGAGTCGATGGCGGCAATCTGTTGCGGCGTTGCGTCGACATTCAGGTAGATCGTGCAGCGCGACTTCCCGCCCGCCTGCGCCACGGCGCGCCCGAGGTTTTCCGCCACGAGGAGAAACGCTCCGACGATGAAGAGCGAGATGGCAATCATGGCCACGGCGACGAAGCTGGTGCGCTTCGACACCCACATCCGGCGCGCCGCTTCGCGAAAGAAATACGAGAACGTCGTTTTCGGGAGCGCGTCGTCGCGGTGCGGCATCGGCGTCAGCCGCCGATTCCGAAGATCGACTCGACGCGCGGCGCACGTTGTGGCACCGCTGCTCTCTCGTCGGTAATGCGCCCGCGGTCGAGCGTGATCACGCGCCGTCCGCTCTGCTCGATCAACTCGCGATCGTGCGTTGCAATCAGCACCGTCGAGCCGCGCAGATTGGCCTGCGCGAAAATCTGCACGATCTCCTGCGTCAGGTCAGGATCGAGATTGCCGGTCGGTTCGTCGGCCACGATGACCAGCGGCTCGTTGATGAGCGCGCGGGCGATGGCGATGCGCTGCTGCTCGCCGCCCGACAACTGCAGCGGATACGCATTCAGCTTGTGATGCAGGCTGACGGCGCGCAGCGCGCCGTACGCTCGCTTCTTGTGCTCGCGCGGCGGCACTCCGAGGACGGTGAGGATGAAGGAGAGGTTCTCGAAGACCGTCATGCGCTCGATCAGTTTGAAATCCTGAAAGACCATCCCAATCTCGCGGCGGAAGAAGGGGAGCTGCGACCGCTTCATCGATTTCAGATTGCGCCCATTGACGACCACCTGTCCGTCGCTCGGCTGGATCTGGCGGAGGATGAGTTTCAGCAGCGTGGACTTGCCCGCGCCGCTCGCGCCGGTCAGGAAAACGAATTCGCCCTTCTCGATGTGAAAGGTCACGTCATGAAGCGCCGTGGAGTACTGATCGAATCGCTTGGTGACGTGGTAGAAGTGGATCACTGCGGAGTAGTTTACGACATGCGCTTCGTTCTCATCTGCCTCGGCGGCGCGATCGGCACCGGCGCGCGCTACCTGACGTCGATCTGGGCGCTGGCCGCGTTCGGCGCGGCGTTCCCGTACGGCACGCTGATCGTCAACGCGCTTGGCTCGTTCCTCATCGCCTTCATCGTGGAGACGGCAGGTATGACACACGCGATGACGGACGACGTCCGCCTGATGCTGACCGCCGGCGTGATGGGCGGCTTCACGACCTACTCGGCATTCAATTTTGAGACGACCGGATACCTACGCATGGGCGCGTTCGGAACTGCGTTGATGAATGTCAGCGTGACGCTTCTCGGATGCCTGGCGGCCGGATTCGCGGGCGTGGCGTTGGCGAGAGTGCTTTTCGGGCGGTAAAAACTTTGAACCACAGAGACTCAGAGGTCACAGAGGTTTTCTCCGTGTTCTCTGTGTCTCTGTGGTGAAATCCCGCCGCGATGAAACTGATCGTTGGACTCGGCAATCCTGGCGGGGAGTACGAGCGTTCGCGGCATAACGTCGGGTGGATGATCGCCGATGCATTTGCGAAGAAGTTTCGGATCGACATCGGCAAGCACGAGAAGGACGCCATGACCGGCGAAGGACGGGTGGCCGGCGGCAGCGTGAAGGTGGCCAAGCCGCAGACATTCATGAACAACTCCGGCGATGCGGTGAAGCTGCTGGTCAATGCGTATCTCGAATCGGCCGACGATTTGATGATCGTGTACGACGACATCGACTTGCCGCTGGCGCGGCTGCGTATCAAGCCGAGCGGATCGTCGGGGACTCACAACGGCATGCGCTCTATCGTCGCCTCTCTTGCGAGCGAGCGCTTTCCACGGCTACGATTCGGCGTCCGCGGCGCGGAGTATCCTGACGGCCGGCTTCGCGATTACGTCCTCGACGATTTCTCCGCCGAGGAGGAGCCGCTGGTGAGCCGCGGAATCGAGCGCGCCGTCGACGCTCTCGTGCTCTTCGCGCGGGGAGACTTGAAGCGAGCGATGAACGAGTTCAACCGCGACACCGTCGATGATGGCGAGAAAGGCAATGTTGAATGTTGAATGTTCAATGTTGAATGACCCCCCGCGCCGTCGCCTTTCATTGAACATTCAACATTCAACATTCAACATTTCGCCTTTGATTCAAAAGGAAAAAGACCCAACCCATGAACATCCACACCCTCGGCGAGCTGCGCGCCACCGGCTATCGCATCACCTCGGTCAAAGATGAGATGCGCAAGAACCTGCTCTCGGCCATCGCGCGCGGCGAGACGCTCTTCCCCGGCATTCACGGCTACGAGCGCACGGTCATCCCCGCGATTCACAACGCAGTGTTGTCGAAGCACGACATCATCCTCCTCGGGCTGCGCGGTCAGGCCAAGACGCGCATCCTTCGCTCGCTGACGAACCTGCTCGACGAGCGCGTGCCAATCATCGCCGGATGCGAGATCAACGACTCGCCGCTCGCGCCGACGTGCAAGCGCTGCCGCCGTCTTGCGGCCGAACAGGGCAACGATTTGCCGATCGCATGGCTGACGCGCGAGGAGCGCTACCGCGAGAAGCTGGCCACGCCCGACGTCACCGTCGCGGACCTCATCGGCGACATCGATCCGATCAAAGCAGCGAATCAGCGGCTTACGTACGCGGACGAAGAGGTCATCCACTACGGCATCATCCCGCGCACGAACCGCGGCATTTTCGCGATCAACGAGCTGCCCGATCTCGCGCCGCGTATTCAGGTCGCGCTGCTGAACATCCTCGAAGAGCGCGACCTGCAAATCCGCGGTTTTCCGATCCGCATTCCGATGGACGTGGTGCTCGTTTTCAGCGCGAATCCCGAGGATTACACGAGCCGCGGCAACATCATCACGCCGCTGAAGGATCGCATCGACTCGCAGATTCTCACGCATTATCCGCAGAGCGTCCAGACAGCCATGCAGATCACGCGGCAGGAGGCGTGGACGGACCGCGATCATCCGATCGAGATCGAAATCCCCGACTACATCCACTCGCTGGTCGAACAGATCGCGTTCGTCGCGCGTGGGTCGGAGCTTGTCGATCAATCGTCCGGCGTCTCCGCCCGACTGACGATCGCAGCGATGGAGTTGCTGCAGTCGAACATGGAGCGCCGCGCGGCGCTGACGCACGACCGTTCGGCGTTTCCGCGCCTCTCCGACCTGGCCATGCTGCTTCCCGCGATCACCGGCAAGGTGGAGATGGTTTACGAGGGGGAGCAGCAGGGCGCGGAAGTCGTGGCGCGCAAGCTGATCGGCGAAGCGGTTGCGAAATTGTTCGCGACGAAGTTTCCGCCCATCGAACGCGCCGGTGTCTCCGGACGCAATCGCGGCCTCGATCTGGATGACGAAGAACTCGACGACGCCTTCTCCGGCCGCCGCAATCGCAAGCAACAGCAGCGTCCGCAGCGTCAGGAAGAGAAACCGCCCTCACCGACCGAACAGAACTACGACGCCATCCTCGGCTGGTTCATCGAAGGGAACAAGATCACGCTGTCCGACGAGCAGCCATTCGCCGCGTACTTCGCGGAATTGAAACGCGTTCCGAAACTCATCGACACCGCGAAAAAATATGTTCAGCCGCGCAGCGACCAGGAGCTGGCGTTCTGGATGGAGATGATCCTCGAAGGCCTGCACCAATCGCTTCGCCTCGCCCGCGAGGACCTCGACTCGACCATCACCTTCCAGGAAATGATGAAGTTCAACGTGCTGCGAACGGTGAAGTAGCGCACTCCAGCTACAATCGCCGCGCATGCCCAAGGTCACGGCCGAGATTCCTGGCGACTTGTCGCGCCAGATCGATCGGATGATTCGCGACGGGTGGTTTCCCGATCAGGACGCGATCGTCCGCGAAGCGCTCGCGCATTTCGTCGACGCGAAGTCGTTCCTTGGCGATTCTCCGCGCATGCTGCACCGCTTCGCCGCCGATGCGCTGAACGATTCCAAACCGGAGGTCGCGCTGAAGTTCGTGAACCGAGGGCTGTCGCTGCTGCCGACGCAGGACGCCACCGATTTTCATCTCTACCAGAACCTCGTCG
>DATART010000444.1:0-5057 GCA_036264035.1 Thermoanaerobaculia bacterium
GGCCGCGGCCGTCCAACCGGTTGCGGCGGCAACGGATCTCACGGCGTCGGCCGATGTCCAGCGGTTGATCGATGAGCTGTCGCATGAGACCGCAGACGTTGGCTATCACGTGCGATCGCTGATGAGTGCATTCGCAGCCTCGCTCGATGCACTTTCGATCGCCAACTCGCGGCAACAGCTGCGCATCCTGCAGAACGCCGCCATAGCCGTCTGCATGAAAGCGATGATCGAGCAGCCCGATAAGACCGGAGAGTTAGAACAAACCTTACAGATCATCAGGAAGGTTGTCTGAGGTCTGCGAAGGTACTCGCGCCGGACGCGGCGGAGAAGTCGTAGCATCTTCGCTCGCTGGGGTCGTTGCGCGGCCGTCGTGCCGACGGCGCTACGAGCATGCCGGCGTTACGCTTCGGGCGCGTGCACGCTCACGCGGTTTCGGCCGGCGGCTTTGGCGGCGTACAGCGCTTCGTCGGCGGCTTTCAGGAGGCCGGCGGGGTCGCGGTCGCGGTCGGGGATCATTGTCGCGACGCCGACGCTGATTGTGACTACCTCGGAGGCCGGCGAGGCTCGGTGTTCGATGCGCAGGCTTTCGATGGAGCGGCGCAGGAGCTCGCCGAGGTCGCCGGCGCGATCGCGTTCGACGCCGGCTACGAGGACGGCGAACTCCTCGCCGCCGTAACGGGTCACGATGTCGCCGGCGCGGTGAAGATGGGATTGCAGCGATTCCGCGACGCGGCGAAGGCAGTCGTCGCCGGCCTGATGTCCGTAGACGTCGTTGTAGGCTTTGAACGCGTCGATGTCGATCATGATCAGCGACAGCGGCGTTCGCGAGCGGGCGGCGCGGCGCCATTCGAGAACGAGCGCGTCGTCGAAGTTGCGCCGGTTGTCGACGCCGGTGAGAGGGTCGGTCGTCGAGATCCGGTGAAGCGTCTCGATGGCGCGGGCCAGATGCTCGTTGGCCCGTTCGAGGTCGTGCTTCGTGGCTGCGAGATGGATCGCTCCAGCCACCTGATGCGTGAGCGCTTCGAACGCGAGCGCGGTCGCCGGCGAGAAGGCTTCCCTGCTCGCGATTTCCAGCTGACCGAAATCCTCGTCTCGGAAGCGGATCGGAAAGCTGATCTCGACCGGCGCGGACGACGTGGCCTGGCCCGCATGTGCGCTGCTATCGCGCAGTTTGATCGACACCCGTTCGACCGCGAAGTGGCCGGCTACATAGCGGACGATGCGGTCGAGCAGGTCGTCGAGGTCGTTCGCTTCGAGCGCGGTGCGCGATACCTCGCTCATCATCTCCATCAGCCGCGCGCGCTCCCGGATTTCCCCGAACAGCCGGGCGTTTGCGATCGCGCCGGCCAGTTGATCGGCGACGATGGTCAGCAGTGACAGCTGATCGTGGAACGCGGCGGGGCGCGTGCTCTCCAGATTGAGGACGGCCACCAGCGTTCCGCCATGGCAGACAGGAACGCAGATCTCTGACGCCGTGCCGGGCATGGTCTCGACGTAACCGGGATAGGTATGAACGTCGTCGAGCAGAATCGCCTGCCCGGTCGCGGCAACGGTTCCAACAACCCCGCTTCCGAGCCGACGGCGGTAACCGGCGTAAATATCGGTGGGCACCGCGCTTGTCACCGCCTGGCAGACGAACTCGCCCTCCTCGACCATGATCAGCGCCACGAACTCCCACTCGAAGCGGCTGGCCAATGCGTCGGTGACGCGCTGCGTCATCGGACCGAGCTCGAGATCGAGCGTGGCGATCCGCGCGACCTCGTTGATGGCCTCGAGTTGCCGCGCGTAGAGCGCATCCGCCTGAGGGAGGATGGCGAACGGCGGTTGGGAGGAGTGGAGATCCATGAGGCGTGATTCGTAGATTAGTGGATTAGTAGATTAGTAGATCAGAGGTCAATCCACGAATCCCTTAATCGACGAACCACTCATCGCTACGCGCTGCGCTTCAGCCTCGCGCGCCCTTTCCCCACCAGCTCCTTCAGCGTGAGGGCGTTGTTGACCGCGTACGCGGAGTCGTCGTTGTCGAAGTAGACGTAGGCGGCGCGGAGGTTGCGCTTCCAGTCGTCGATCCGTTTCGCCCACTGTGCGAGTTGCTTGTCGCTGTAACTTCCCTGGTACTTGAACGAGGTCGGACCGTGCAGGCGGATGTAGGTCCAGCTTGCGGTGATCTCGATCGGCGATTGGTAGCCGGCCAGTTCGTAGATGCAGAAGGCGGCGTCGTATTTCTTCAGGACTTCGAGGACGGCGTCGGTCATCCAGCTTTGGTTTCTCAGCTCGAACGCGTAGCGGATTCCTTTCGGGAGCGATCGCAGGAACTCCTCCAGGCGCTCGACGTTCACGTTCCAGCCGGGCGGAAGCTGCCAGAGGATCGGTTCGAGTTTCTTCCCGAGGCGTTTTGCGCGGGGGACGAAGTTGACGATGCCGCGGTCGGGATCCTTCAGCTTGATCATGTGGGTGATGAAGCGGCTTCCCTTCACCGCGTAGAGAAAATCGGAGGGGACGGCGTCGCGCCAGGAGTCGAAGGCCGACTCTTTCGGCAGGTGATAGAAGGTGTTGTTCAACTCCACCGTGTCGAAGTCGCGCAGGTACCACGCCAGCATTCCGGCCGGCTTCATATCCTCGGGGTAATAGCGGCCGATCCAGTGCTTGTAGTGGTAGCCGGAAGTACCGATGCGGATGTCCATGGGCGTCGGATGATGCGGGTCCCGCGAACGTCGCGAGACCCGGGCGATTGACTATTTGTGATTCGTGATGACTGCCGGCGGCGTGGATGTGGTGTTCGTGACTGTCATCGTGCCGTCGCTATTCGTCACGACGCGGATCGGCGCAACGACGCGAGCGGTTCCGGCCGCGCGCGTCGACGTCGATGAAGCGGTCGTTGTCGATGAAGTCGTCGATGCTGCCGAGGTCGTGGTCGTGGGCCGCGTCAGACGAAGATTGCCGAGGGGCGGATTCGCGGCGCGGGTCGGGCTCGGATTCGCCGACGAAGTCAGGGTCGGCGTAAGGACCGTGGTGCTCGCGCCGGTGGCCGCGGACATTGCGGCGGGCGTCGTGCTGATGGCCGCCGTTGTCGGCGTCGCGGTCGTGGCGGCAAGCGTGGGCGTCGTCATGACGGCAGCGGTGGTGGGAGTGACGGTGGCGTTATTCGCGGCGATCGTCGGCGCTACCGCGGTCGTGCCGGCGGTCGCGGCCGTCGTCGCATTGAGGAAGACAGCGGAGCCGGTTCCGGAATCCCCAGCGATGACGGGAATCGGATCCGAGCTGATCGATGCATTCACGGTTGCTTCGGGATTCGCATACGCAGAGGGCGGAACGAGCTGGCCGGTTGGCTGCGCGGTTTCGCTCTGACTCGGCTGCGGACCGGACGGGTTGATTGTGCCGAGGAATCGCTCGCGCTGATGAGAAGCCACGATTGCGGCTGCCTCGTTTGCGCGATCAATGCTTGTGCCTGCCGTAAACGCGCTGGCCATCGGCGGATTCGTACCCGAGGATGTGCCCGGCGTGGAAGAGGGCGTGGCAGGAGCCGTCATGGCCGGCTGGCCGTCGCCCGGAGTGCGATTCGTGGAGCAGCCGAAGGCTGCCAGCGATGCGATTGCCGCGGCCGCCGCTAACCCGCGTAAGCCACCTTGTAAGTACTGAGTATTCTTGTACATAGAGGCCTCCAGTTTCTCGCTTGACTACTGATTATTAAGAGCAACTGGCGCGCCAGAATCTCGGCTGACGCGCGTTGTCGGTTGTCGGGTGCTTGGTGGCGCGGAGCGCCGGACGGAACGCTGGCGTCTCCGCCGGCGAGGTGATTACGATACCGACAACAGACAACCGACAACGCGCGTCAGCGAAGCACGCGCATGGCGCTCATCGCCGCCCAGTAGCCGCACATGCCGTGCACTCCCCCGCCCGGCGGCGTTGAGCTGGAGGCGAGATAGATCGATTTGTTCGGCGTCGAATATGGATCGCGTTGCGGGAAGGGGCGTGCGAGCACCTGCATGAGGTTGTTCGCGCCGCCTGCGATGTCGCCGCCGACCACGTTCGCGTTGTACGCCTCGTATTGCGCGCAATTCCTCGTGTGGCGCGCCAGGATGCGGTCGCGGAAGCCGGGGGCAAATCGCTCGATCTGCGCTTCGATGACGCCGGTCATATCCTCCGTCGATCCGTGCGGGACGTGGCAGTAACCCCATCCCGTCTGCTTGCCGGCCGGCGCGCGCGTGCCGTCGAAAAGGCTCTGCTGCGCGACGAGGACGAATGGCTTGCCTTCGTTGCATCCTTTCCAGATGGCCGCTTCGTGCGCGGCGATCTCCTCAATCGTCCCGCCCACATGCACCGTCGCAGACTTTCCGCACTCCTCGGCGCGCCACGGAATCGGTCCGTCGAGCGCCCAGTCGACTTTGAAAACGCCCGGACCGTACCGAAAGCGCCGCAGACGTTTGACGTACGAGGCAGGCAGCGCGTCGCCTGCGATGTCGGCCAGCTGCCGCGGCGTGACATCGAAGAGGACCACCTGCGATGCGGGGATGTCGTTTATTGAACGGACCGGTGCCGATGTTCGGATCGTGCCGCCAAGTCCGCGTAAATATCCCGCCAGCGCGTTGATGATCGCGTCCGATCCGCCTTGCGCGCACGGCCAGCCTACCGCGTGGCCCGCCAGCGCGAGGACGAGTCCGAAGGATGCCGAGCCGGCAGCGTCGAGCGGCAGGAACGAATGCGCGGCGCAGCCTCCGAAGAGGGCGCGCGCGGCGTCGGTTCGGAATCGCTTCGCCACCGACATCGCCGGCCGAAGTCCGGCCAGTCCAAAGCGCGCGAGCACGAAAGGATGCCGCGGAAGAAGGCTGATCGGGCGGAAGATTTCTGCGAAGAGTTCTTTGGCATCGGCGGCGAACGGCGCCAGCAATCGATGGTACGCATCACCGTCGACGCCCAGCCGCGCGGCCGTTTTCTCCAGCGACAGTTCGAGGATTGCCGCGCTGCCTTCGTCGAGCGGATGCGCGATCGCGTATGGCGACTCCCGCCACACCAGCCCATGCTCCGCGAGCGGCAACGTCTGAAAAAAGGGGGAGACG
>DATART010000473.1:0-7318 GCA_036264035.1 Thermoanaerobaculia bacterium
GCCGACGCGGCGTCCGCGCAGCGCCGCCAGCGTGGAGAACTTCCCCCGGTCTTCGAGGCGCATGGTCAGCACTTCGTGAAACTCGAAGTACGGGATCGTGGCCGCGAGCATCCGCCGCCGCGCCGGCGTGTCTTCGACGCCGCTCATGCCGATCTCGAAGTCGCCGCGCTGCACTGACTGATCGATATCGCTGAACGAGACCTGCACGAACTCCGGCCGCTTGCCAAGCCCCTTCGCGATCTGCTCTGCCACTTCGACGTCGAATCCGCGCAGCTTCGACGGATCGCTCGGATCGGCCTCGACGAACGGCGCGCCCCCCTCGGCATCGCCACCCCAGCGGAAAACGGGCTGCTGCGCGCTCGCAGCCGAGGCGAGGAAGATTACGAGAAGTGCGAAGCGGCGCATTGCGCGGCGAATGATAGAGCTAGTTTCTCGCCAGCGTTACATCTCCCGCGCGCGCGGCCGGCACGATGCTCCAGCCATCGTTCAGCGTGAGCGTGTAATCGTCGCGCGGTTCGGCGGGGATGACGATCGACATCCAATCCGAGGCGATGAGAGCGCCCCCTTTGTGCACGATGACGGAGCCCCAATCGTCACGCGACGTGAGTGTGGGATAGACAGTGCCGAAGGCTTCGAACGGCTGCGATTTGTTTGGATCGAACTCGAACGACATGTGCTTGAGCGGGAGAGTGAGATGCGCGCCGTCGATGAAACGCGCGCGAAACTCGCGCAACATGGCCTGTTTGCGCGCGTCGCGTTCGCGCTCGGCGGCGAGAAGTTGCGCGCCGTCGTACGCGGCGGCTCGCGCATCCGCATCCGGCGCGGCGGCGACATGCCAGGCATCGGCGGCGAGGTTACCGAGGTCGTCGGAAGCCTTCGCCGCACGTGTCCAGCGAGGGCGCTT
Source organism: Thermoanaerobaculia bacterium (assembly GCA_036264035.1). Classification (GTDB taxonomy): domain Bacteria; phylum Acidobacteriota; class Thermoanaerobaculia; order Gp7-AA8; family Gp7-AA8; genus JADGNZ01. The sequence goes on from DATART010000473.1 coordinate 905, forward strand.
CATCTCGATCAGCGTTCCCCACGCGGGGCCGGAGGCGTACGCGAATGAGCGGACGAACGTCGGCGTCGTTTCGGCATCGCGCAGTTTCTCGATGAGATGCGGCGTGCGTTTGGCGATGTCCGGCTCGGCGAACGCGGCGCCGGTGTACTCGGCCAGCCCTTCGTGCATCTCCAGTTCGCGCTCGTCTTTCGCGGCAGCCGCGATCAATGTCCGCCGCTTCGCGCGGAAGGCGAGCGCATCGCGAACCGCCTGCCGGTCACCGCGCAGCGCCTTCGCCAGCGCGCGCAATTCGAGCTGCAGCCAGTAGCGTCCTTCGATCGAATCGAGGTGCGTATTGGCCGGCCCCGTCGAAGGAAATCCGAGCTTCGCCTGCACGTTGTGAAACGACTCGTGGGCGAGCAGCATCTTCCGCGCGAACGCATCCTCCGGCAGCGGACCGACGACCATCGTCCAGTGCTTTCCCTCGATGTCGACCGCTGTATTGGCGATTCCGATCTCCTTTGGCACGAACGCCGGCCCGTACTGATTCGAAACGACTGCGCGTGTCTGGCGATCGACGATCATGGTCGGTCCGCACAGCTCGATGCCCCACATCCGCTTGCCGTCGTGCCTGCACATCGCGCGCAGTTCCGTGAGTCCCTGCTGCGGCGCGATGGCGGCGAGGAGGATGAAGGCGAGCGTGTGCATGTGTATTGAGACGTTCGTAGCCTTTGATGAGTTTCGCGAGGCTTTTCATCAAGTTACGAGGCATTTCGACGAGTTTCGCGACGCTTTTAATTGGGTTGCGAACCTAATCAATGAGGTTCGCAGCCTATTTAAACAGGTTAAAAACGTATTCGATGACTCTCGCGAGGCCTTTAAACAGGTTGAAAACCTATTCGATGACTCTTGCGAGGCTTTTCAATAGGTCAAAAACCTATTCGATGACTCTCGCGGGGCTTTGAAATAGGTCGAAAACCTATTCAATGACTCTCGCGGGGCTTTGAAATAGGTCGAAAAGCTATTCGATGACTCTCGCGAGGCCTTTAAATAGGTTGAAAACCTGGTTGATGACTCTCGCGAGGCTTTTAAACAGGTTGAAAACCTGGTTGATGACTCTCGCGAGGCTTTTCAACAGGTTCCGAACCTCGTCGATGAGCCTTTCAGCTCCATCGTCGCCTTGCCGCCTGTGAATTGACCGAGTCCGGGTCCAGATTGAAGATCATTCCTTCCCGATGCGCTACTCTCGCGACGCATGAACGACGACCTGCGACTCGCACTCGCCCTGGCCGATGACGCGGACGCGATCACGATGCGCTACTTTCAATCGGCGACGCTGTCGATACGCACGAAGAGCGATCGGACGCCGGTCTCCGAGGCGGATGAAGCGGTGGAGCGGATGATTCGCAAGCGTCTCGAGCGCGAGCGGCCGGACGACGGCATCCTTGGCGAGGAGTTCGGCGTCCGTGACGGCAACGATCGCCGATGGATTATCGATCCGATCGACGCCACGAAGAATTACATCCGAGGCATTCCCGTCTTCGCCACGCTCATCGCGCTTGAAGGACTCGTAGGTGTCGTCTCCGCACCTGCGATGCAGCGTCGATGGTGGTCGGCCCGCGGCGAGGGTGCCTTCTGCAATGGGGCAGCGATACGCGTGTCGTCGATCGGCGACATCAACAACGCTCAACTCTGCTACGACGACGTCCCCGGCTTCGAGCACTTCGGAATCGGCCGGCGCTTTCTCGATCTCGTCCGACGCTGCGGCCGCACGCGCGGCTTCTGCGACTTCTGGTCGCACATGCTCGTGGCCGAGGGCGCCGCAGACATCGCCATCGAGCCCGAGGTCGCACATTGGGACATGGCGGCCGTGCAGGTGATCGTCGAAGAAGCGGGCGGGCGATTCACGAACATCGACGGCGAAGCCCGCGCCGACGGCGGCAGCGGCGTGTCGACGAATGGTCTCTTGCACGACGCGGTGTTAGCCGCGCTCGTCTGATTGCCGCGCGATCTCCGCCTTCAACGCCTCGGCCGGATCGCGCCATGTCGGCGGCTTGATGGTCTTCCCATCCTCGCGGATGCGCGGCGCGCCGTCGGGCCAGAGCTTCTGCATGTTGGCGTTGTGGACGATGTCGAACAGCGGCGCGGGACGGACGCCCATTTCGACGAGCGTGCCTAGGGCGAAGTAGATCAGGTCGATCATGGCGTCGGCCTGATCGACGACGTTGGTGGCCTCAACGAACTCGTCGACCTCCTCGCGCATCCACGCTACGCGCGCGCCGCTGCGCGGCGACGGGAGAAACGCGGGCCGGTCTTTTACGGGATGGCCGAAGGCGCGGTGGAAGGCGGCTACTTTGTCGAAAGGATCGTCGAGACTCATCGACGCGCATGATAGCGGCAGGTCGAAACTAGGCGCTGGCTGAATCACGTAGCGCGCGGAGGCGCGCCGTGAGAATGCAGCCCCATGCTCTGCGCGGGGTTGTCGGGCTGCAGGGTCTCGCGCTACGCGAGCCTTTTGTAGTGGCCGCCTCCGCGGCCACAAACACTCGTACGCACTCGTCCCCCCGCGCAAAGCGCGGGGCTGGATTATTGATCGCGCCTTCGCGCGCGACGGACAGCGAGACTCATCGGTGGCGACTATGTTCGCTCGCATGTCGGCCACCGATCAAAGACGCAGACGGCACGACGACGAGATCCACATGGTCACCGCATCCGCGGCGCCTGAAGCGCCGGCCACACGACGGCCCAAAGGAAATAGGCGCCGAGAAAGAGCGTTGGCGAAAGGGCGGCCAGAAGGTCGATCGTCCTGAGCGATTTCCAGTAATACGTAGCGAACACGAGTACGCCGGCGGCGCCACAAACAAATGCCAGCAGGAACGGCACGGCAATGATTGCGATCGATCCGTGAACCTGATCGATACCCAGCCATCCGTCGATAAACATCATGACGACCAGGGAGTAGAGGATGCCGAGGAGACAAACGCAGCTTGTCACATGGATGGTGCGCCGGATTTTGATGGTGTCTGCCACCGTCGTAACTCGTCGAGACGGTGATCGTAACTCACTTACGGTTGCTTCGTGCCGTTGGGGTTTTGGCGCGTTGTGTCCACCGTCGGCCGTTCCTCTTCGTGCATACCGCCGCTATAAGTCCCGCCGCCGCTCGTGCCAAAAACGCCGCCTTCGCCTTCCTTCACGCCGTACGTGCCGCCTGTGTGAGCGGCCTCGTCGTAGCCTTCATTGGTCGGGTCGTCCTTCTCGTGCGGCGGTGTGGCACCTTCCGGGGTGTAGTCGATGTCGTCAGCCATAATGCCCATCGTGGTGCAAATGGCGCTCCCGATCGATGGGCATTTGGCGGAGATCGTCGATCACGTCCGCGCGCACCGCAGCGCGGTGATCGTGGCGCCGCCGGGATCGGGCAAGACGACGCGGATTCCGCCTGCCCTCGCATCGATAGGCCGGACGATCCTGCTGCAGCCGCGGCGCGTGGCGGCACGCGCACTGGCGCGGCGGATCGCGTTCGAACGCGGCTGGACAATCGGCAACGAAATCGGCTGGCAGATCCGGTTCGAGCGGCAGTTTTCGGATCGCACGCGGCTGCTCGTGGCGACGGAAGGGATCTTGACGGCTCGTCTGCAAAGCGATCCGCTGCTGAGCGACTTCGATGTAGTAATCCTCGACGAGTTTCACGAGCGGAGCATTCATGCGGACGTCGCGTTGGCGCTGGCGAAGCAGGCGATGGACTCGCGCGACGATCTGGCGGTGGTGGTGATGTCCGCCACGATTGCCGCCGAGGAGGTCTCGCGATTTCTCGGCGGCGCGCGAATCTTCGACGTTGGCGCGCGGCGTTTTCCCGTCGATGTGACGTACAAGCCTGGCGTGGCGATGGCGGCCGCGATCCGCGAGCAATTGCGCGATGCCGAGGGCGACGTCCTCTGCTTCCTGCCGGGGATGCGCGAAATCGAGCGGACGCGCGGCGAGCTGGCGAATGTCGACGCGCTTGTCCTTCCGCTGCATGGCTCGCTCGACGTCGATGCGCAGGAGCGCGCGCTCGCGCCGGCGGAGCGGCGCAAGGTGATCCTGGCCACGAATATCGCCGAAACGTCGCTGACGGTCGAAGGCGTCACCGACGTCATCGACTCCGGCGTCCACAAAGTGCTGCGCTTCAATCCGGAGACCGCGGTCGATCATCTCGTCGTCGAGCGGATTTCTCTCGATAGCGCCGAACAGCGCGCCGGCCGTGCGGGACGGACTCGCGCCGGCCGCGCCGTTCGATTGTGGGATTCGCGCGACATTCTTCGCCCGCATCGCGAGCCGGATGTCCGGCGCGCCGATCTCGCGCCGCCGCTGCTGGACATCCTCGCGTGGGGTGGCGATCCGCGAACGTTCGACTGGTTCGAACGGCCGCCCGAGGATCGGATCGATGCCGGTCTGGCGCTGCTCGAAGCGCTGCGTGCATCTCAAAATGACCAGCTTCGCGCGTTGCCGTTGCACCCGCGGCTCGCGCGCATCGTGATCGACGGGCACGGAGCGGACGACGCGATCGCCATGGCCGTGCAACTCAGCGGCGGCGCACCCGCCGAGATTCACGAGTTGTCCTCGATCGCGCGCCGCGTCCTCGGCGACAGCTATCGACGTCACGTCGACGATGCGACTCTCCGCCGCGCGCTGCTGGCCGGATATCCCGATCGCGTGGCGCAGCGGCGCGAGCCGAAGTCGCCGCGGCTGTTGCTGTCGTCCGGAACCGGCGCCATTCTCGCGCGCGAGATCGACGACGGCAATGGCGAGTTTCTGGTCATCCTCGACGTCACCGGCGAGCTCGTTCGAAACGCGCGCGTCGTCGAACGCGAGTGGCTGTCGCCAACGCGCCGCGACGTCGTCCACGAATGGGACGGCCATCGCGTCCGCGCCATCGAGCGGAGCTGGTACGGCGCGATCCTTCTACACGAGCAGAACGTTCCTCCGGAGTCCGCCGAGGCGGAGCGGATTCTGGCGGAGCACGCGAAACCCGATCCGCTGCTCGCGCGGCGCGTTGCATTCGCGGAACTCGAGGTCGATTGGGCCGCCGTCATCGCGACCGCGGTCGCCGGCAAACGAGATCTCGATGACATTCACATCGAACTTCCGTTTCCGCTGCGGCGAAGACTCGACGAGCTCGCGCCGCTGACGATTCCGCTCCCGAGCGGCCGCAGCGCGAAACTCGACTATCGCGACGACGGCTCCATCGTGGCTGCTGCCAAACTGCAGGAGCTGTTCGGCCTCGCCGAATCGCCGCGCATCGGACCGCGCCGAACGCCGGTCACCTTCGCGCTGCTCTCGCCGAGCGGACGTCCCGTCCAGATCACGCAGGACCTGCGCGGTTTCTGGAACGGCGCGTATCAGCAGGTGCGCAAGGAGTTGCGCGGACGGTACGCGAAACATCCCTGGCCCGAGGATCCGTGGACGGCGCCAGCGACGCATCGCGCGAAGCCGCGGTAACCGCCTGGGAACGCGGGCGTCTCGCCGCTTTAGCAAGTGGCAGAGTTGGCCAAGTACGGCGGGCGAGACGCCCGCGTTCCCAGGGCGCTACGCGCTACGCGCGATCGGGACGATCGCCGTCTTCGACAATCGATTGAAACGGAAGAGCAGCAGGATGGCCACGGCCGTCAAGCCGGCGCAGAGGCCCCACCACAATCCGACGATTCCCATGTTGCGGTGGAAGCCGAGGTAGAGGGCGATCGGGAGACCGATCAGCCAGTGGCCGACCAGGTTTGCGGCGAGCGGGAACGTGATGTCGCCGGCGCCGCGCAGGATTCCGGCGCCGATGGCCTGCAGGCCGTCCGAGAGCTGGAAAACGGCAGCGATGAGGAAGATCGGAACGGCGGCGGCAACGACGACTTCCTGATCGGTCAGCATTCGGGCGATCGGGCGCGGAAAGAGCGCGAAGATCGCGGCGCCGGCGATCATGACGCCTGTACCGCCGGCGATTGCGGCGAAACCCGCCGTGCGCGTCCGCGGCTGATCGCGCGCGCCAACGGCCAGACCGACGCGGACCGCGCCGGCCGAGGCTACGCCGACCGAGATTGTGAACGTGAGCGAGATGAAGGTCAGGACGAGCTGGTGTGCGGCCAGATGAATCGCTCCGAGATGGCCAGCCAGGAGGCCGACCAGCGAAAAGATTCCGAGCTCGGCCATCAACTGCAGTCCGATCGGCAGTCCGATGCGGATGGCCTGGCGCATCTCCGGCCACTTCGGATGGTGCAGCGCGCCGGCATCGTGCGGCGGGAGGTGGATCGACTTCACCGTCCACGCCACGATGGCCAGTTGCAGGACGGCGCCGAGGTCCGTCGAAAGCGCGGCGCCGGCCACGCCCATTCGCGGAAACGGTCCCCAGCCGAAGACGAGGATCAGATCCGCGGCGAGGTTGAAGACGTTGCCGGCCAGCATCGCCACAACCAT
>DATART010000476.1:0-3407 GCA_036264035.1 Thermoanaerobaculia bacterium
CACGTTGTTCAGAAACTCCACTCTGTGCGGTTCGAAATACTGCTCGCGAAACTCGCCCGTACTATCGATTGCTGAAGTTGCGGAAACCCAGACCGGCGGTCCGGGCCGAAGGCGCGCAATGACGTCCGGAACCGAATAGACGGTGACTGTCACGCACAATGCGATGATGATCGCGTTCACCGCACTACCCGCCGCCGCGTAACGCCGCGCGCCACGATCTTGTAGACAATCCCCTTGGCAACATCCATGACATACAACTCGCCGCTGAGATCTTCGCCGAATGAACTGATCCGGAGCGTGGTCGTGAAAAGCGTCGTGGCAATCCAGCTCGTGCCGATCTGCGTCGCTTTCGAGATGGTACCCGTGCAGTAATCGCCGTAGAGGTACGCGCCCTGGAGCGAGGGGATTTGCGTGCCGCGGTAGCGGTAGCCGCCGCTGATAGAGCAGGCGCCGCCGGCGTGCGAGTACTCAAGGAGCGGGAAGGTGACGCCGGCATCGACGCAGTTCGACGACGGGTTGTAGCAGTGCTGCCCCTCCATCTTTCGCCAGCCGTAGTTTTCGCCGCCGATGCTCGTCGCCGGTTGGAAATCGACTTCCTCGAACGCGTCCTGGCCGACGTCGGCGATCCAGAGGTCGCCGGTGACGCGATCGAAACTGAAGCGCCACGGATTGCGGACGCCGTAGGCCCAGATCTCGCCGCGCGCGCCGGCGCGTTGCGCGAACGGATTCGACGAAGGAATCGCATACGGCGAGCCGTGATCGACGTCGATGCGCAGGATCTTGCCGAGGAGTTGATTGAGATTCTGGGCGTTGTTGTTCGGATCGCCGGCGGAGCCTCCGTCGCCGGTGCCGATGTAGAGATAGCCGTCGGGTCCGAACTGGAGCTGGCCGCCGTTGTGATTGGCGAAGGTTGGATGGGGGATGGTCAGCAGGATCGTGCCGGACGCCGCATCGGCGCGGTCGGGATCGGACGAGACCTGGTAGCGCGCCACGTTGTTGTCGCCGTTGCGGTTCGTGTAGTAGACGAAAAAGAGGCCGTTGTCGCGATACCGCGGATGGAAGGCGACGCTCAGCAGGCCGCGCTCGCCGCCGCTGAGGACGATCGAGCGGATGTCGAGAAAGGGCGTGGCGCGCAGGCCGAGCGCGTCGTAGATACGGATCGTGCCGGTCTGCTCGGTGATGAAGAGGCGCGTGTCGCCGGCGTGCGTCAGCGCCACCGGCTGATCGAGGCCGGTGGCGATCGGCTGGAGCGCCGCGTCCTGTGCGGCCGCGGTTATTGCGAAGAGGATGAGAATGAGAGAAATACCGCGGGACATGCGCTCAATCATGCAATCAGTTCGCCGAGTCCGCTTGCGTGCGATGAACTTTGCAGGACGGTGACTCGTGGCGGCGAAAACGCGGACGCGGCGCCCCGATCGCGTGCTCTTTCCGAAGAGCGGCTTCACGAAGGATGACGCGATCGATTACTACGAGCGCGTCGCAAAGTGGCTGCTGCCGCATTTGAAGAACGTGCCCGTATCGCTGAAACGCTATCCCGACACGGTGCGCGGCGAGTCGTTCTGGGAAAAGGACACACCATCGTTCACGCCGCAGTGGGTTCGAACCGTAGCCGTTCCGCGGCGTAGCGGCGAGTCGAACATCCATTACATCGTCATCGACGACGTTCGCACGCTGGCCTGGGTGGCCGACGCCGGCGGAATCGAAATCCATCCCTTCCTGCATCGCGCGCCGCGCATCGAGCGCGCGACGGCGGTCGTCTTCGATCTCGATCCGGGCGAAGGGGCGTCGATGACGAAATGCTGCGAGGTCGCGCTGGTCCTGCGCGATGCGCTTGCGGCGTTGAAGCTCAAATCGTTCGCGAAGGTATCGGGATCGAAAGGGCTGCAGGTGTATGTGCCGTTGAACGGGACGGCATCGCACGATGCCACAGAAGGCTTCGCGAGGTTCGTTGCCGAGGAGATGGCCAGGAGGAATACGAACCTCGTCACGGCGAAGATGGGGAAGCAGTTCCGCGCGAAGAAAGTCTTCATCGACTGGAGCCAGAACGCTGATTACAAAACGACCGTGTCCGTCTACTCGTTGCGCGCCAAACGCGAGCGGCCGTTCGTGTCGATGCCGGTGACGTGGGACGAGGTGGAGGCCGCAAAGAATCTCGATTTTGATCCCGATGCGGCGATTGCGCGGCTGAAGAAGCTCGGCGATCTCTTCGCGCCGGTTCTGCGATTGAAACAGACGATCCCGGAGCTGACGACGCGCGCGGCCGCGCGTTCGGAGGCGGACAACGATGAGGTCACGATCCGCGGCGTCCTTCTTCCGAAGCCGCGCAGCCAGAGCGGGCGGCGGCTCTTCGTCATGCCGAAAACGGAGATGGGAAACGAGTTGTGGATCGATATACGCGGCAAGTTCAAACGCTGGATCCTTCGTCCCGATCGCGGCGGCGGACGCCAGCTCATCGCCATCCCGGCGGGCGAGTTCGCACTCGATCCTGCCTATTTTCGCGGCGAGGTGCCGAAGGAGTGGCGCGAGCGCGTTTCGATCACCGATATCGGCAGCTATGAACTGATCGACGGCAGTTACCAGCGGCGCCGGTTCGATCTCTGGTTCACCGGCAACACGTTGTCAGGCGAATGGATCCTGGAGAAAGGCGGCGACGAATCCCACCGGTCATGGATGCTCAAACCGGCGACGCTTACGCCGACGGACTGACCGCCGCCACACCGTTCCCGCAACACCGCTCCACTTCGGCGTCCATCTTCCCGGCCATCATCAGGAAGAGCATGCGGTAGTCGGCGGCCAGCGAGTAGAACGGGTGCTCGAACGTGGCCGGCTTGTTGTGTTCGACGAAAAAGTGCGCGTACCACGCGAAGGCGTAGCCGATCAGCGGCACGCCGATCAGAAACCAGAGGCTGACGGCGAAGGCGAGGCCGAGCATCACCACGGCGATCACGGAGCCGATGGCGTGCAGCACGCGCGTCCGTTCGCGGGAGTGCGCGCGCACGTAGTCCGGCCAGAAGTCGGCGAAGCTCTGAATCTGCATGGACCGCGCTGATTCTCCCACGACTTTCCGTGGCACTTCAATTGCTCGGGTCCGGTACATGCCGAACGACTTCGAACAACTGCTGAAAGACCTCTTTGGCGAGCCGCTGAATCGCCTCACACAATTCTCGTCCGAACAGACGCAGCGCATGCAGACGCGCCTGCAGGAATTCGCCCGCGAGTCGGTCAAAGAAGAGCTGGCGAAGATTCACACGGAGCTGAACGACCTTCGCGAACGGGTAGCCGAGTTGGAGCGGGAGCGGGCGGACAACGCGGCGAATCTGGTGTAATGCTCAGGCGTCGCGAGCATCAGCAGCACAGACAGGAGTGTCTGTGCCACATGGTGTGCTACCGGCGCAGCCGGTGTGGCA
>DATART010000001.1:0-10145 GCA_036264035.1 Thermoanaerobaculia bacterium
ACGCGTCAGGCCGACGCATGCAGCGCGAGACGCTCTCGCGATCAACGCGTCACACCGACGCGTGCAACGCGTCACACCGACGCATGCAACGCGTCAGGCCGTCGCATGCAACGCGAGACGCTCTCGCGATCAACGCGTCACACCGTCGCATGCAACGCGTCAGGCCGACGCATGCAGCGCGAGACGCTCTCGCGATCAACGCGTCAGGCCGACGCATGCAACACGTCACACCGACGCATGCAACGCGTCAGGCCGACGCATGAATATCAGGGGCCTCTGATATTTATGCCATTTTCGACGTATTTTTCAGCCCTGATGTCCTCTCATCAGGACAGACGGGGCTGTCTGTGCCATGCGTCCTGCCGTTGTTGCGCAAAGCGGCCGGGAGAGTTGGTGTGGCACAGCCACTCTTGTCTCTGCCTGGGCAAGAGGAAGGGCCTGCCCGGATAACGGAGGACTCCGTCCATTTACAATCTCCCCCCTCATGCGCGCAACCATCGCTATCGTCGCCACCGCACTCATCGCCATGTCTGCCATCGCCGCTCAGCCTGTCGATTTCGCCAAGCTGACCAAGGATCAGGAGGTCAACGGTTTTCGGGTGAAATCCGTCTATCTCAACGACGCCGACAAGCCTGTCGGGGCGCGGTTCATTCACCAGCGGAGCGGATTCACGCTCGATCTGCTGCAGATCGAGTCGGTGCCGCAGGCGCATACGTGGGTGAATACGTTTCCGGTTTCGGATCAGGGGGAGTCGCATACTCAGGAGCATCTGCTGGTCGGCAAGGGGACGACCGGGCGCGCGTTCGCGGGGCTGGATACGATGTGGCTTTCGCAGTCGAGCGCCTATACCGGACAGTGGCGCACGAACTACGTCTTCAACACCTCGGCTGGTCCAGAGGTGTTCTTCAAGCTGCTGGACGCGCAGCTCAATGCGCTGCTGAATCCCGACTACACGGATGAGGAAATCCGCCGCGAGGTGCGCAACTTCGGGGTGACCGAGAATCCCGATCACTCGCTGCGGCTCGAGGAGAAGGGATCCGTCTACAACGAGATGACCAGCTCGTCGTCGAGTCCGTTCCGGCAGTTGTTCAGGACATCCGGGCAGCTCGTCTACGGCAAGGAGCATCCGCTGTCGTACAACGCCGGTGGCGAGCCGTCGGGGATTCGCACGATGAAGCCGGAGGACATCCGCGGCTTCCACGAGAAGCACTACTTCCTCGCCAACATGGGATCGATCGTGGCGCTGCCGCCGGACGTGCACGTTGCTGACGCGCTGGCGCGCATCGACGCAATTCTCGATCGCCTGGAGCAACACGAGGGCGTGCGCAGGGGTATGAGGATGGAAGATCAGCCCAAGCCGTCCGCGTCGCCGGCGGGGACGATCGCCTTTACCGAGTATCCGAATCGGAATCCGCAGCAGCCCAGCCCGATCGCGTTGACCTGGCCGGCCACGCGGATGGATCTGAACGCTGACGACGAGCTGCTGCTCAATCTTTTCTTCGACAACATTGCCAGCGACGCCACGTCGAATCTGTACAAGAAGTTCATCGACAGCAAGACGCGCGTCATGGACATTGGCGCGAAGCAGGTGGGCAATCGCGTCAGCGCCGATGAGGGTCACAGCGTCTCAGTCTTCTTCGGCGACGTCGCCGCCACGAATCTGACGCCCGAAAAACTGGCCGAAGTTCGCAAGGCGGTTACGGACGAAATCGCGCGCATCGCGAATCTGCCGGACGGATCGCCGGATCTCGACGAATTCAACAAGCGCATCGCGGGCCGCGTCGTCGAGCAGCATCGCGATCTCTCCAAGTTCGTGAACTCGCCGCCGCTGTTCGGCTTCCGCAACACCGGCTCGGCGTGGATGGATCAACTTCTTACGCTGGAGAAAACCGGCACGTTCAAAAAGTCGCTGACTCTGAAGCCGCAGCTCGCGCATGTCGATGCGCTCATCGCCACGAAGAAGAATTTCTGGCGCGACGCGCTGGCGAAATGGCAAATCACCGGCGCTGAGCCGTATGCGATCGCGGCGAAACCAAGCCCGGAGCTGATCGCCCGCAACGACTCCGAGCGCGCCGCGCGTGCGAATGCCGAGGCGCTGCGGCTGGCCAATCAGTACGGCGTGACCGATCCGCAGGAGGCCATCAAGCGCTATCGCACCGACTACGACGCCGAGACCGCGCGCATCGACACGGCCGCGAAAGCGGTGAAGGTGGCGAAGTTCATCGACGCGCCGCCGATGACCATCGACGACGGGCTGAAGTTCTCCACCGTCAAGCTCGCGCACGACGTACCGATGGTCGCTTCGACGTTCGAGAACATGACCAGCGCCACGACCGGCATCGCGTTGCGCCTCGACACGTTGCCGCCGGACGACTATCGCTACCTCGCGCTGCTGCCGAACCTGCTCACGCGCGTCGGCGTGATCGAGAACGGCAAGCCGGTGTCGTTCGACGAGATGACGGAGCGGCTGCGGAACGAGATCCTGTCGCTCAACGCCAGCTACAGCACGAATACGCGCACCGGCCGCGCGGAACTCGTTGTCCGAGGAGCGGGCAACGATCTGGCGGAATCGAAACGGGCTATCGCGTGGATGCGGCTCGTGCTCGAGCATCCCGACTGGCGGGTGGAGAATCTGGCGCGCATCCGCGATGCGGTCGATCAGTCGCTGAGCCAGTTGCGCAACACGATGCAGGGTGCCGAGGAGCAGTGGGTGCAGAATCCGGCGGAGGCGTGGCGCCGGCAGGACAGCGCGCTGCTCATGGCCACGAATTCGTTTCTGACGCGCTCGCACAACGCGCTACGGCTGCGCTGGATGTTGAAGGAAGCGCCGGCGGGAGATGCCGATGCGATCGCGACGTATCTGACGTCGCTGGCATCCGCCAAGGCTTCACGTGCCGATCTGAAAGCATTCATCGCTGCGGCGACGTCCGGCAAAGGCACGACGCCCGATTCGTTGCTCTCCTTCGCAACGTCGTATTCGCAACTCTCGCCCGGCGCGAAATCGATTGCATCCGAGGCGTTGAAAGATCTCGATCTGACGCTCGTCGAAATCCCCGACGCCAGCCTGGCCACGGACTGGTCGCAGCTCGTCTCCGACATGCGCGACGATCTTGCCACGCCGCCTGCCGAGGCGCTGGCGAAATTGGATGCGGTGCGAAAACGCATCCTCCACGCCGGCAACGCGCGCATGTTCCAGGCCGCATCGGCGTCGACGCAAAAATCGCTCGAAGCGCCGATCGCGGGTCTGATCGGCGCGCTCGATCCGGCGCCCGTCTCGCGCGTCATGATCAAGGGACAGAACATCGTCGAGGCGCGGCTGCGCCAGCGCGGCGCGATTACCGATCCGCCGGCGTTCGTCGGTCTTCTCGCTCCGAACATGAACGGCGGCGTCATCCTCACCTCGACGCCGGGCACGTCGTACGCCGATTTCGGCGACCGCGAGAAGCAGCTCGATTTTCTCTCCACGCGCCTCTTCGCGGGCGCCGGCGCTCACGGCATCTTCCTGAAGACGATCAGCGCCGGCCTCGCCTACAGCAACGGCTTGCGCGGCTCGGTCAGCGGCGGCCGCAACGGCTATTACGCCGAGCGGACGCCCGAGCTGCCGCAGACGGTCCGCTTCGTGATCGGCGAGCTGCGCAACGCGCCGCGCGATCCGTCGCTCGCGGATTACACGATCGCGCAGGCGTTCGGCGAACTGCGCGGAGCTGCCGCGTACGAGACGCGCGCCGAGGCGATGGCGAACGACCTAGCGGATGGCCAGACGCCGGAGCAGGTGCGCAAGTTCCGCCAATCGATCCTCGCCCTCCGCGCGGATCCAGCCCTCGGCGACAAGCTGTTCGATCGTAAGGATCGCGTCCTCTCCGCTTCGCTCCCCGGCTACGACGGTGCGACGTGGAAGCCGGCCGCCGATGCTTCGTACTTTGTCATCGGACCGGACAAGCAGCTAGATGCGTACGATCGGTATCTGCAGACGTTCGGAGGGACGCTGGTGCGGTTGTATCCGCGCGATTTCTGGATGTGAGCCAGTATCGAAAGACAGGTCTCGATCGTCCCATAGAGGATGCATGCGTTCGCGCGATCTCTGCTTCGTATCTGCATCGCCGCATTCGCAGGCGCCTGCATCCTCTTCGTGATCTCCGCGGCGGTCCTGCGTCAGCCGGTGTTGACTGGACTGCCGCCGACGCGCCGACCGCACGCGGACGCGCGCAAACTCGAACGCGACGTGAGGTTTCTCAGCACGACGGCGTTGCCGCGCAGCGCAGCGAGTCCTGAGAGTCTGCGCCGCACGGCGGCATGGATCGCTCAATCCTTTCGTGAGAGCGGAGCCCGCGTCACGATGCAGCCATTTGGAGCGCGCGGAAAGATGTGGCAGAACGTCGTTGCGGAGTTCGGACCCGAGGACCGAACGCAGCCACTCCTCGTCGTGGGAGCGCATTTCGACGCGTTCGGCGAAGCGCGGCCATTCCCGGGAGCCGATGACAACGCCAGCGGCACCGCGGCACTTCTGGAGTTGGCCCGGCTCCTCGGCCAGATCCACCCCAAAGCGCCGCTGATGCTGGTTGCCTACTCGAATGAAGAGCCGCCTTTTTTCGGCTCGGAGGAGATGGGAAGCGCCATTCATGCGGCGGCGCTGGCGCGCGAACAGCGGCGCGTGAAAGGAATGATCTGCCTGGAGATGATCGGCTACTACTCGGGACCGCAAATGTGGCCAACTCCCCTGTTCTCGCTGCTGTATCCATCCCGAGGCGATTTCATCGCCGTCGTCGGCGGCTGGCACGATCGCGCGCTCACGCGGCTGGTCAAGCGCGGCATCCTCGGCGTCGGCGGCATTCGCGTCGTCAGCTTCACCGGTCCGCATGAAACGTCTGACGCTTCAGACCAGCGCAACTATTGGGCTCACGGGTGGCCGTCCGTCATGGTCACCGACACCGCGTTTCTTCGCAATCCGAACTACCACACGATTCGCGACTGCGCCGAGACGCTGGACTACGTGCGAATGGCGGCGGTAGTTGATGGGGTGTTGAACGCAATTGACGTAGGGTGAGCTGTGAAGAGATGTGGCGTCCGTTTCGTGCGAAGCACTATGGAGTGCGGTGGCAGTACCACCGCTTTGGGAGGGCGGAGGAATCGTGACCGCTCGCAGCATGTGATGCTTGCTCCGGGTTGGGACCGGCCAGTCCGCCTCCCTCCCAAAGCGGCGGCTCGCTGGCCGCCGCACTCCAGAGCTTTCGCGAAATGTGCCGTGTGTCGTGCAAGCATGAGTCTGGACAATTTCTTCACACCCTCTGAGCTTGCGATAGGATTCGTCCATGTCCGATCAACGCTTCGACATGCTCTCCAGCAGCGAGAGCGGCCTGACGTACGTTCGCGAGAAACGGGGCGGCGTGATGCGCGTGTTGACGGAGAGCGAGCTGGCGGATTTCAACGATCCGCCGCCGTGTCCGCAGTGCGCGGAGCAGTTCGGATGCGAGCATTTCAATTGCGCGGGCGAGGCGATGCTGAGTGAAGACGAAGTCGAATCGGCTGCGCCGCCCGAGTGGATCGCGTTCGCGAAAGCGTGCGGCATCAGCCGTGCGGATCTCGATCGCCTGAAGCTGATCGAGGAGCACGAAGGCGAGTACCGCGTCGCGCCCGGCGCGGATATGCGCGCGCAGGAGATCGTTCTTCTTCTCAATGAGCGGTAAAGCGTCGGCCGCGAAGCGGGCCGTAAGAACTGTAGCCCACGCGTTCACGCGTGGGTCAGGCGATCGGATTGGATCTGTGAGCGCGCTTGGGCGCGCGAGAGAAAGCTTTCTTTCGCCCGTTAAAACGGGCTCTCGAATCGTTGGCCCATTCGAGTTCCCACGGCTGAAGGCCGTGGGCTACGGTTCTTACGCCGGCTACGCCGACGGAGTGGCGTGATGCATCTCTTCGGATTTCTTCCCGACGATCTCACGTCGCACTTGCGCACGAACGGCGTCGAGGTTCGTGACGCCGAGGCGCGGCGCATCATCGCGCATGCGATGGCGGGACGCAGCGGCTTTCCGACCTCGCGTCCGGTGCCGCGTAAGGTTGAAGAAGCGGTCGAGCAATTCACGACGCGCACACCGCTCGAAATCGTCGAACGCGCGACTGATCCGAGCGACGGCTTCGTCAAGTATCTCTTTCGACTGCACGACGGTGCGCTCGCCGAGGCGGTGCGGATTCCGCTGGAGGCGCCGGGGAAGTTCACGGTCTGCATCTCCAGCCAGGCCGGTTGCGCGATGGGGTGTTCCTTCTGCGCCACCGGGCGTCTCGGATTGATTCGCAATCTCGAACCGTGGGAGATCGTCGCGCAGTGGATGGCCGTCCGCGACGAAGCGCCCGGCGTCGTCACCGGCGCGTTGTTTCAGGGGCAGGGCGAGCCGCTGCATAACTACGCGGCGGTGATGCAGGCGGCCGCGATCCTCGCGCATCCGTGCGGCGGGCGGATCGCGGCGAAGAACATCACCATCTCGACGGTCGGACTCGTCCCGCAGATTCTCCGCTTCGCGCGTGAGCGGCGGCCGTATCGCCTGATCGTGTCGTTGACGTCGGCGATCGATGAGCGGCGGCGTTCATTGCTGCCGTCCGCGTCGGCATGGCCAGTGCGCGAGTTGGCGGATGCGATTCGCAGCTACCAGCAATCCGCGGGCGGACGCGCCACGATCGCCTGGGTCGTCCTCGGCGGCATCAACACCGGCGTCGCTGAGGTGTCGGCGTTGCGCGGGCTCTTTGACGGTGTGCCGTTGCGTTTGAATCTGATCGACGTCAATGACGCGCGTCCGGACGGTTTTCGCCGCGCGACGGATGACGAGCTCGCGTCGTTCCGCGACGAGCTGCGTACCCTCGGCATCCCGATCGTTCGCCGCTACTCCGGCGGCGCCGCGAAGCACGCCGCGTGCGGCATGTTGGCGGCGATGCAGAGCAACGCGGTTTTGCTGTCGTCCGCGTGAACTCCTGCAGTGGCCGCCTCCGCGGCCACGACACCTCTCGTCACGCCTACCCCCGGCAAAGCCGGGGGCTGCATTGTTTGGCGCGCCTCCGCGCGCGGATACCGCGCGGAAGTCCCGCGCGCGGATACGGCGTGGAAGTCGCGCACTGGGATACTGCGCGCAAGTCGTTTCGTCCCCCTCTTCTTTTCTCCGCTCCTCCGCGTCTCCGCGTGAAACCGTCCCCCGTTGCTAACGCGCGTCAGAATCACAAACCCCTGTTACCATCAATAACCCAATGCGCGTCGACCACGAAAAGAGGGAGATCGTCTGTTCCGTCGGCGATCTCGTTCACGAATCGACGTACCGGCGGATCGGCGTCGAGCGGGGCGATGGGTTTCGGCGGATGTGGATCGGGCAGGACATCCACACGAAGCGCGCCGAGCAGCGGACCGGCGAGGATGCGAATTACCGCGCCGAGGTGCATGTGGTGCATCGGACGCAGGCGGGCGCGTGGACCGTCACCATCACCGGGCGTATCGACGGGCTGTCGGTCGACAAGGCCGCGAAGACGGTCACGATCGAGGAAGTGAAATCGATCCACTTCGATCTGGAGCTGGAGGCGCTCTACCGCTCCGACAAACTGCAGCGGCATCTGCTGCAACTGCTGTTGTATTCGTACTTTTTATCGAGCCAGCCGGACTTCGATGGATTCACGTTCATCCCGCAGCTCGTGCTGATCGATCTCATCTCCGGCGACGCGAAAACGATCGACGCCGAGTTCGATCGCGATCGGATCGTCGAGACGCTGAACGAGCGGCTGGAGCGGCTGATCACCGATCTCGAAACGGCCGTCGCGTTGCGCGTGGCCAAGCGCGCGTTCGCCGACACGCTCACGTTTCCGTTCGCTGAAATGCGCGCGGGACAGCAGGAGATGATCTCCGCCGTCGCGCGCACCGTGTATCAGAAGGAAGCGTTGCTCGTCTCCGCGCCGACCGGGATCGGCAAGACCATGGCCGTGCTCTATCCCGCCGTGAAGCAGTCGCTGAAACTCGGCAAGAAACTTTTCTTCCTGACGTCGAAAACGATGCAGCAGGACGCGGCGGTCGAGGCGTTGCAGGCGCTCAACGACGGCTCGTTTCGCGTGCTGCGCATTCGCGCCAAGCAGAAGATGTGCGCGCACACCGAGATCATCTGCCACGAGGATTTCTGTCCGTACGCGGCCCGCTACTCCGACAAGATGCAGCGCACCGATCTGCTCAATCATCTGGTCACGTCGTTCAGCTACTTCGATCCGCAGATCACGTTCGAGATGGCCAAGTCGAACGAGGTCTGCCCGTTCGAAGTGTCGCTGGAGTTGATCGAGCAGGCCGACGTCATCGTCTGCGACTACAACTACATCTTCGATCCGTACGTCGGTCTGAAGGCGTATCAGCAGGAGAACGATTACGGCGATTGCGTGCTGGTCGTCGACGAGGCGCACAACCTCGTCGATCGCGGCCGCGGCTACTACTCGCCAGAGTTATGCGAGGAGCAGTTCGATCGAATCCGGCAGCATCTGGCCACGCGCAACTGCTGGCTGGAGGGCGCCGAGGAGTTGCTGGAAGTCCTGCGCGATCACTTCCACACGCTGGCCGAATCTCTCGGCGAAGATCCGGAAGTCAAGCAGGCACTCTGCGAGCCGGACCGCGAGCTGTTCCTCGACCAGCGCACGGAGTGGGAACGGCTGGTCATGTATTACATCGGCTGGAAAATCGAGAATCGCATCGTCGAGACCGACGATCCGCTGATCGATTTCTACTTCAAGCTGGTGAAGGTCGCGAACCTGATGACGGAAAAAGGGGATGAATTCGCGCACCTGATCGAGCGAACGTCCGAAGGCCTGAAATTCAAAGTCTTCTGCAAAGATCCCTCACGCTTCCTCGGCCGCATTTTCGAATCGGCGCACGCGACGGTCGCGCTCTCTGCCACGCTCGAGCCGTTCGACTTCTACCGCAAGCTCCTCGGATTTCCCGACGATCGCACGACCGAGTTGTCACTGCCGTCGCCGTTCCCGCGCGCCAATCGCAAGATCGTGGTCATCTCCGAAGTGGATACGTCGTACAAGCGGCGCGCGGATTCGTACGACCGCATCGCCGACAACGTGGCGTCCATCGCCGAGGCGGGCGACGGCAACTTTCTGGCGCTCTTTCCGAGCTATGCGTTTCTGCGCGAGATCTCTGAGCGCATGCCGCCCATTCGCAAGCACGTGATGGTGCAGCGCACCGACATGACCGATTACGAGCGCAACGCAATGCTGGACATCCTGCGCGAGCGCTCGCGCAAGGGAAATTTGATCATGGCCGTTTCGGGCGGCATGTACGCGGAGGGGATCGACTATCGTGGCGACATGCTTTCGGGCGTGATGGTGATCGGTCCTGCGCTGCCGCAGGTCAGTTTCGAACAGGAACTGCTGCGGCAGTACTACGACGAGCAGTACGGCTCGGGATTCGAGTTCGCGTACCTGATCCCCGGCATGACGCGCGTGGTGCAGTCGGCGGGACGGGTGATCCGCAGCGAGACCGACATCGGCATCATCGCCCTGCTCTGCCGTCGATTCACGCAGCAGACGTACACGCAGTTTTTTCCGGCCGATTGGTACGAGGAATCGCCGCGCGAGTTGATTTCAAAGAAGCCGGCCAGCGAGATCAAAGCGTTCTTCGAAGCGAAGCTGACGCCGCAATTGAGGTTGGTGTGAAACGAGCCCTTTTCACTCTTCACTCTTCACTTTTCACTCTTCTTTTCCTCGCCTGCGCGTCATCGCCAGCTACCCCGCCGCCGCCGCGCGTCCCGCAATGGAACGCGATGCCGGCGTCGATCCTCGACTCGCTCTGCTCCAGCCTTCGCGACGAAGGGATCTCGAACGCCACCACGATCAACATCGTGAAAACCGCGCAACCATCGCTGATCACACCGCTGTTGATGCAGGCGTTGTCCGATTCTTTTTTCTACCACGGCAGCCTCGATTCTTCGCGGGCCGCCGCCGCGGCAAAATCAGCGGCCGCCGAAATCCCGATCACGATCTCCACGACTTGCGCCTGGCGCGGCATCGCTCCGAACACCGCCACCCGCTACACCGACACGATGACGCTCGAGCTCTCGCCACCGATCGCCAATCCCTTTTCGCGCAACGCCGCCGGCATCTTCGCCCGCATCGCACTGGCCGGCGACTCGCCG